>VYEH01000416.1 GCA_009843005.1 Pseudomonadota bacterium
TCGACAAATCAACCGCGGTGACGCGCTGGGCCGGCGAACGCATGGACTACTCCACCGCTATCGAATGGTTGCTGAACAGGGACGGTATCGAGGTCTGACGATTGAAACATATATCAATAGATGATATATCTTGCAGCCGAAAGATACTGACCATGCGTTGCAGTTTCTTCTGGACCTTGATGGTCTGAATTTCGTATATGACGGTGGCTATTGGATCAAGTATGCGGTCAGAGCCGTAGCGATCAGCACTGTATGGCCTCACGGCATCAGGTATTCGTTGACTTTGACGGAGGAGTCATCGCCGCATTGAAGAAGCGGGGAGTGAAATTGTGAGGCAGGTCAAAGTTGGAATTATGCCGTTGAAGGAGTTTCAGGCGTATACGCGCGCGATCGTTACTGGCAAACACAAGCGGAAACGAGGGGAGCCAAAGATCTGGTTCAACTCGATGGCTTCGCTGGCCCAGGTGTTGTCCGATCAAAACCGTGAACTGCTTGCCCTCATAGCACAAAAGGAGCCGGGGAGTATTTCCGAGTTGGCAAAATTGTCCCGTCGTTCACAATCGAACTTGACGCGTACGCTCAAGAAAATGGAACACTACGGCCTTGTCAATATCAAGACCGGCGCACAAGGGAAGAAACAACCATCCGTGCCCTATACGGACATCCTCGTAGACATGCCGCTGGACGTGTGAGCAGCCTCTGTAGATGAGCACCGGGCGAGTGACGCAGCCGGGCGCGAACCGATAGTCAACCGCCAAATCCGGCCAATACAGCCGGATTCGGACATTGCCCCACGGCCGGCGGATGGCTACGATGGAACCCTCATCCAATTTACGAGACGACAGGCAGGGCCAAAGGAACCACCGCAAAGACACCGGAGTCCTACACAATCATCGCAGTCGGCATCGCCGGCAAGGCGGCCTGAGCGCGCCCCGAAGTGCGATGACG
This sequence comes from Pseudomonadota bacterium, assembly GCA_009843005.1. Lineage (GTDB taxonomy): Bacteria > Pseudomonadota > Gammaproteobacteria > Steroidobacterales > Rariloculaceae > UBA6522. The sequence continues at coordinate 949 of VYEH01000416.1, forward strand.
GAATCGGGCCAGCTTGGATCAACCCCATGAATTGGAACAGCCAGACAGTGACGGTGGTCTGCTCCATGGTGCTGGCCGTCTCCGCCCTCGGCGTGATGGTCCAGTCCGGCTTCGCCGAAATCAATTCCGACATCCGGGCGCTTCACACGCGAGTCAACGAGGTCGAAAGCGGCCTCCGGCAAGAGATCCGCGCCGTCGATGACCGCATCGACGGCATCGAACGTCGCATCGACGGCGTCGAAAATCGCCTCGACAGCATCGAAAATCGCCTCGACGGCGTCGAAAATCGCATCGACGGCATCGAAAATCGCCTCGACAGCATTGAAAATCGCCTCGACGGCATCGAAAATCGCCTGACGCGTATTGAAGTCCACCTGTTCGGAGTCGAGCCTGAAGCGGCCCTGGCTCCGTATGCGGGCGGACTGCCGGATCAACTTGCGGCCAACGCCTGTATGTCCCTGGAGGCGGCGCCCAACTTTCGAGTCACTGCGTCGAAAGATTCGCCTGCCGCCTACGTGCTCTGGACGATTTTCTCCGGTAAGGCGGCCTGAAGTAGAGGCGGCTGGCTGGCGTACAAATCTACCTGACGCAGAACTCGTACCCCTGCCGGCGGCACCGGGCCGCGATCTCTTCCGCCGTGGCCAGGTCCGTATCGGAGAGTTGTTCGGACAGGGCGCCGCGGGCGCTGAAGGCGTTCTCGTGGCCGCCGGCCGCCGCGAGGTTGATCCAGACGTGTGCGAGTACGGGATCCTGGGGCACGCCCTCTCCCCTGTAGTACAGCAGGCCCAGCGCATACTGCGCCGACGCGTACCCCTGCTCGGCGGCACGCCGGAACCAGACCGACGCCACGCCGAAATCCTGCTCCACGCCCAGCCCGTCCTCGTACATCACGCCGAGGTTGTACTGGGCGCGCGCGAGTCCCTGCTCGGCGGCCCGGCGGAACCAGATCGCCGCATCGACAGGATGCCGCTCGACGCCCCGGCCGGTGGTGTACAACACCCCGAGGCTCAACTGGGCGTCAGCGAAGTCCTGTTCGGCGGCGCGCCGGAACCAGGCCGCCGCCGCAGCGAAGTCCTGTTCGACGCCGGCGCCCTGCTCATACATCGATCCGAGCTTGAACTGCGCCTCCGCGTTGCCCACGTTCGCGGCCCTCGCATACCACCTGGCGGCCTCGGCGAAGTCCTGGCCGACGCCCCGGCCGCGCTCGTACATCTCCCCGAGATTCACCTGCGAGAGCGTGTGCTCCTGCTCCGCGGCGCGCCTCATCCAGGCCGCCGCGGCCACGTTGTCGCGCACCACGCCCCGGCCGTTGGCGTAGATCGCGCCGACGATGTTCTGCGCCGACGCGTTGCCCTGCTCGGCCAGGGGCATCAGGTCCGCAAGCGCGCCCGCGTAGTCGCCGCTGCGATACTTCGCGAGCGCCTGGCTGAGGTCCTGGGCGCCCGCGGAGAAGGCAAGTGACAGCAGGAGCATGACCGTGAGGGCCGTGAATGCCGGTTTCAACATCGGTTGTGCTCGGGCGCGTGGGAGTGGGAAATGCGGTTCGCGGTCGATTGTACCCTGCCCCCCGGCCGGCGGACGGCTACATGCTGCCGGCCACCCGGTCGATCCGCCAGACGCCGTCGCCCTGGTGCGTGGCCAGGAAGTCGTAGACCCGCCCGTTGACTGTCTCGTTGTCGAACCGGATGCGGATGCCGGCCAGGCGGCCCAGGAACGATCCCCGGCCCCGTGCGTTGACGCTGAACTCGTCCGCCGTGCCGGGATAGGTGCAGCTCTCGCCCGGCCCCACCAGCAGGCCCGGGTAGCAGTCGCCTTCCTGCGCCGTCACCGGAGGTTCGGCCTCGGCATCGGCGATGGACCAGCTGCCGCCCAGCCAGAACCCGTCCGGGTCGTCGCTGCCGGTGCAGTGGGAGGCGAACCAGCCGTTCGTCCGGGACGAGAAGTAGAAATTTGCCCGGCACCCAACGCCGTCGTCGTAAGTCAGCGTCAGCCGGCCCGCGTCGGGCCCGACGGCCTCGTAGCCGTAGCTGCCCATGCTGCTCGTCGCGGCGCCATCGGATTCGCCCGTCTCGGTGAACCGCTCGCCGTCCATGGCTTCGAGCGTGAACCGCCCGGAGTTCGTCTCGTAGACCACGCTCTCGCCGACAAAGCGCCGGTTCAGCGCCGCCTGGTCCGCCGGCGCCGCACCGGCCGCCGCGGTGGTGGAAAGGTTGTTCCAGTAGCCGGCGGTGGAGGCGACGATGTTGACCACCTGCAGGGGCCGGTCCGACGACACCCTCAGCCGCCACTTGCCGGTACCGGCGCCCAACCGGCCGGTGATGCTGTCGTCGCCGGCCTCGAGCTGCTGTGCCGTGAGGGTCGTTGAGCCGCCGGCCGCCAGCGTCAGTGTCACGTCTCCGCCGGTGGCCGCCGCGCCTCCGTCGTCGCGTGCGCCGATCGTGACCGAGGCCTCCGCGTCGCCCGGGTTGATGAGCCGCAGCCGGCTCGCCAAGACCATCTCCGTGGAAGGGTTGAAAACCGGTACTTCATAGGCGTACTGCCCCGAATCGTCCATCGATGCCGCCCGGACCGTGTCGTGCATCGCGCTCAGCGTGCCGTCCGCGGCGCGCACGAACGCCAGGGGCACGATCTGAAGATCCGTATCGATCAGCAGGCGCACATCGCCGATGCCCGTGCCGATGCCGCCGGTCAGACCCAGGGAGGGGTTGCCGGACTGCAGGTCCGTGGCGGTGAACTCCGCCGCCGCGGAGGCATTCAACGTGAAGGTGGCCGGGCCGGTGCGGGTACCGGCATCGTCCACGGCGTGGATCTCCACCGTCCCGGACTCGGTTGTGCCGTTGAGGATACGCAGCATGCCCTGCGGCCCGCCCGTGGTGTCCGGCGGGACCAGCAGGGGCACCGTGTAGTCCGCCGAGTGCGGCCCGGTCTCCGCCGAAGGCTCTTCGGTGGAATCCGTGTCCTCGTCGGTGGCCTGCTCGCTGGTAAAGCTGAGCCTGGCGATGGGGTTGTCGTGAAACCTGCCCATGTTGCGGATGCTTGTGATGACGCCCTGCGGAACGGTGGCCGCATTGAACAGCGACCAGCCGGTCCCGTTCTCGGTCCCGGCATCGTAGGGATAGAGGTCGACGGCGCGATTCCGCCAGCCGTCATCGTACAGGCTCAGGCTGGAGACGCCGACGAACCAGTCCGGCGAGGGAGCGACCATGGACAGGACCGAGACCAGGGGATGGCTTGCCTTGACGGTGAAGGTGGTGGAAACCGTCTGCGTCGGCCTGTTGAAGGAAGTGCCCGCCCGGATCACAGCGTCGGCGTTGGCGTTCTGGCCGATCTCGCCGACCAGGGTTTCTACGACACCCACTTCGGCGACACGCTCAACGCCGGCGCTTGCCATGCCCCCCAAAACCCAGATCATCGTATCGGCATTGTGCGTGGCGCCGATCACCTGGGTGAAGTGCGCGCCGCTCGGCATGGCGGCATCGGTGATGTCGTCGACCGTCCACAGCCCCTCGAAGGTCATGGTGTAGGTGGCGGTCTCGTCCTGGGCGTGCGCGGCGGCGGATGCAAGGGCGGCGAGCAGCAGTGACGCGAGCATCGGCACGAGGCTTCGCGGCCACGATGAACCGGAACGGCTTCGCGCAGCGCCGTCACGCCGTCTGAATTCGGTATCGATACGCATCACATAAGTCAGGCCGCAACCGGCGACCCAAAGTTCCCGGAAAAGTCTACCGCCAATTCCGGGCAGAACGGCCAGATTTGCACATTGCCCCCCGGCCGTCGGATGGCTACGATGGAATCCTCATCGACATCGACCAAACGAGGCGCCAGGCAAGGCCAAGGGAACCACCGCAATGTCCCCGGAATTCTACGCCATCATCGCCACCGGCATCGCCCTGGCCGGACTGATACTCAACAACCAGCGGGCGACCGCCGAGTTGCGCAAGGAGCTCAAGGCCCTCGGCGAGCGCGTGAACCGCGACATCGCAGCCCTCGACGAGAAACTGAGCCGCCGCATCGCGGCCCTCGGCGAACGCATCGCCCGGCTCGAAGGCTTCATGGAGGGCATCCGCGACG
>VYEH01000316.1 GCA_009843005.1 Pseudomonadota bacterium
CTTGAAGGGAGCGAGCTTTCAGGGGGCGAAAATTCCCTTTCCGCAAACGAAATTGCCAGAAATTGAGTGCGAGCAGTTCTGCTACAACCGGGGAACGAGATTCGGTGCGGACGTCTCGAGCGTGGATTTTGGCGATGCTAAGTTGACCGGCGTTAATTTTCAAAGTAGTGACATTACCGACGCGCAGATTGATCAAGCGTATGACTGGGAGGGAGCCATCATTCCGGACGAAATGGCCAGGAGAAAGCGATACAAGAATCCGGTTTACGTTGGCGGGGTGGCAAATGACGACTCGGACTGCAGACGCCGATGCAGAGGAGGGTGGCGTGTTGAGCGGGTGCCATACGCTTTGGACGGAATCGAACGGAAACGTTCACTGTACGGAAGTTCTGAAATAAGGGAGGAAGAAAAATGAGAAGAAGGAATGCGGGGATCGCTTTGGCGATCTTTTTTCTTGTGTCCCCAACGTCGGGGACGATGGCGTGTCACGAGGACGGTCACGGGAACTGCTACGTCCGCCCCCCCGGTACAAGTTCGAACGCGTCTCGGATCGTCAACTGCCCCGACAGCGACTGGTGCCACTATCACCGCACGGTCGACAAGGGCTGGCGTCACAGCCCGCTCGCCCAGATCAACGCCAGCAACGTCGCGGACCTGCGGCCGGCGTGGATCTTCCAGCCGGGCGAGGTGCGCATGGGCTATCACTCGACTCCGCTCGTGATCGACGGCGAGATGTACATCGCGCACAACCCGTCGACGGTGTGGAAGCTCGACGCGGCGACCGGCGAACGCCTGTGGGCCTTCGTTCCGGAGCTGGACCAAGCGGTGATCGCGCGCTCGTTCTTCTCGCACACGCGCGGCCTTTCGGTCGGTGACGGGCGGGTCTACATGGGCACCGCCGACGGCCGCCAGATCGCCCTCGACGAGAACACGGGCGAAGTGATATGGGACGTCCAGATCGTCGATTCGACGAAGGAGACGGCGGGCTTCTCGGGCGCGGCGACCTTCGTCAGCTCCGACCTCTACATCGTCGGCCAGAACGGCGGCGAGTATCCGGTCGAGGGCAAGATCTTCGGCATCGACCCGAAGAACGGCGACATCAAGTGGACGTTCTACACCACGGGCCGCGGCGACGAAGCGGCGCTGGCCACGTGGGGCGGCGATTCGTGGAAGTACGGCGGCGGCGGTTCCTGGCAGCCGGGCACGATCGACTTCGTCAACAACCAGATCCTCATGGGCACCGGCAACCCGAACCCCGACTACGACTACTGCGGGGACACCTGCCGCGACCCCAACACCGACGCGCATCGCCCGGGCGACAACCTCTACACCTCGGCCACGATCGCGCTCGATCTCGATACGGGTGCGCTCAACTGGTACTTCATGGAAGCACCGTCCGACCCGTACGACTACGACGCGGCGCCGGGCGAGTACGTCATCATCGACACCGACGACGGCCGCCGGGTCGTCCTGCATCCGGGCAAGAACGGCTTCAACCACGTCCACGACGCCAAGACGGGCCAGCCGATCAACGTCTACCCGGACATGAAGAACCAGAACTGGACCACCGGCTTCAACCTCGAGACCGGCCAGTGGGAGAACATGTTGTGGCCGAAGGCCGACGAGAAGACCCTCGTCTGTCCGGCCATCGACGGCGGCCACAGCTGGAACGCCGGCAGCTACAGCCCGCAGACCGGCCTGTTCTACCGCGTGACGCAGGAGTGGTGCATGTGGCTGACCGTGGCGCCCAAGGGCGGCGCGGACTACATCACCGCCGGCGCCTCGGAGCGCATCACCGAGCCGTTCGCGCAGGCCTTCATGGCCGCCGAGTGGATCGGCACGAACCCTCCGGGCGACACCACGCATGGCTTCATCACCGCGCGCGATCCGGTCTCCGGCGACCTCGCGTGGGAGAAGCGCTACGACATCATCCCGCACTCGGCGCTGATGTCGACGGGCGGCGGCCTGCTGTTCAACGCCACCACGGATGGCTGGGCCGAGGCGCTCGACGCCGAGACCGGCGGCCTGCTGTGGCGGTTCAACAACGGCTCCGGCCATAACGGCGGCATCGTCTCCTACGAGGTGGGCGGCACGCAGTACGTCGCCTTCGCCTCCGGTCACGGCTCGTACGTCGGCCGCGCGGTCGAGAGCCTCAACAAGGACAAGCTAGTCAACTTCCAGGAGAGCGCGGCAATCATCGCGTTCTCGCTGCGCTAGAGCGCCTTTCTCAAGCCCTGGCACGGGCCGTAATTGTGGGCTGGTTTTTACGTCTGTGCCGGGGCTGTGCGGGACGGCGCCGGGATGGCGGGATGGAGGCGCGTTTCAGCGCCCGCGGTTTGGCGGGTGGTCTGTCCGGTGCTGTGCCTGTGTTGTTGCTGGGACGGATTTGGCTGGGCCGCTTACGCCGCGGCGGCGGATAATCGGGCGTGAGCGGTCTGGAACTCTCTCCGGCAGGGACAGCCCGAAGCCATGGCGAGCTTGATCCGCCGCACGCTGATGCGCACCAGGGCGGCGATCTTGAGCAACTTGAGCCGGATCGAGCCGCAGCTCGCCCTGGCGAAGCGGGTATGGGCCAGACCGATCCGGCGCAAGGCGCAGAGCAGCACGTAGGCCATGGAGGCGAACCATAGCCGGAGCTGGTTGGCGCGCATGGAGCGGACCGATGTGCGGTCGGCGAACAGGTCGAGCTGGCATTCCTTGATCCGGTTCTCCATCTCGCCGCGGGCGCAGTAGAGCGTCTCGTAGAGCCGGCGGCAGGTAAGCGTCTGGCGTGACCGTCCTTGTGTGGGGTTGGTTTTGAGCCGCAGTCTCTGGCGAGGTTCGTGAGGTCGGTAGTGTCCACTATCGGTTAGTGTCCACTATCCGAGGGCCTGCGGTGGGGTGTCGGGTGCGCCGGTTCTGGTCGGACGAGGAGAACGGGCGGATTGTTGCGCAGAGCTACGCGCCGGGGGTTTCGGTGTCCCAGGTTGGGCGCTGCTACGACGTCAACGCCAACCTGATCTTCAAGTGGCGTTGCGATCCTCGCTACCGGCCGACGGCGGATCGCAGGGGTGCGCCGTCCTTCGTGCCGGTGGACGTGGTGCCCGAGCCGCCACTGGAGCAGCCCGCTGCGGTATTGGGCGGTCGGATCGAGGTCGCGCTGCCAAGCGGTCACCGCGTGAGCGCGAGCGGGTCGTTCGACGTGGACAGGATGAGAACGGGGGAGCCGGCGGCCCGCAACGGAGGGAGGGCGTAGCCCCATCGGAGCTGCAAGCCGCCGGCTTGCGAAGGTCCCCCGTGGCCTTCTGGCGGTTTCGGCCGGCCGGCCGAACGTTGGCGCTTTTCCGAGCGGGGGAGCGCGGCGTTGCCCGGGCGTCACATCACCGATCGCCAGAAGAGGCTGTTCATGACCAGGAAGAAGAGCGACACCATTGAGGTGGCGGCGGCGAAGGCTGGCTTCAGCCGGGCCAGCGGCTACCGGCTTGCCGCCGATCCGCGGCCGTCTGCGGGGAAGAAGCCGCGGGGCCGCCGCCGCCCGGCCCCGCTGGCCGATATCTTCGATGTGGTAGTCCTGCCGATTCTCGAGACCAGCACGGGCATCCGCCCAGTCAAGGAATCTTCGGTTGCCAAAAATAAGAGATTTACCGGCGCCAGAAACACCTCGACAGCGCGGGCTCGCATCGCTCGAGCGACCTTGTCGTTCCCCGCAAACTGACGTTGGTGCATCTGCCGCCCCACTGTCCGGGCCTCAATCCATGCACCGCTTACCTTTGAATGATGACCCTGGAATCTTAATGAGATTCGCGATATGATTTCTCAATCTCAAATCTCCTCATAGGGACAAAAATGTCAATTCTTCGTATCTCTTGTCTGCCGGATGGCTTTTACGCGCCGGACCGCGTGGGCAATATCACTGTGACGGGGTCCTACAGCAGGCGCAGTCGCAAAGGGAAAATGGAATACATTTCTCCCTCTTCGAAACTTTTGGCGCCGATCGTAAAGTCTAAATCCGCGCTGGCTCATTATGTGCACGCAGTCTTGGAAGCAGAAGGGGGTAATCTACCAAAAGAAGCTTCTGCTCAGGCCCCGATTTCGATTTTCGTTCATGGCTTCCAGTTCGATCCGACTACGCAGGTCTTCGATAAACCACACCACCCCGAAGGCGACAACCCGCATGGCCGGCTATACCACTGGAAGCGATTCCCGGAACAAACCGAAATTCGTGCTCATTCCACAAGCTGGCCCTTGGGATTTGGTTACGTCGAAAACGATCAGGGTAAGCATGGTATTTGCGTTGGCTTCGGCTGGTATTCGAGTCCCGATTTCTTGGGCTCATTGTTCAACTATGGTAAAAACTTCTACGCTCGCGCATACGACCTCGCCGAGGAGGCAGCGCTGCATTTGATTGCGGCAATTGAGGTCTTGGCCACACAACTTCCATCCCATCCCATCAACCTCATCTGCCATTCACTTGGTAGCAGAGTCGTTATTCGCGCGATCGCTAAAATGGCGAAGGATCCCTCAATTGACGATCCGGACCCGAGCCAGTCGGACCTTAGAGAGCCGGAACCAGAATATCGGCCCCGACGCCCCGATTTGGTTCAGCGGCTCAACAAAATTGTCCTTCTCGCAGGAGCGGAAAAGGTAATGGAAGCCCAGCTGATGATGGGCCGCCTCAATAGCTTCACAGGTTCGAGCGTCGGTCCATATTTCTATAATTTCGTGAGCCGTGAGAACGATGTCTTAGATAAACTCGGCGAAAATTTTTCTCCTGATGCGCCTGGCTCCAAACAGGTTATTGGGCACAACGGACTCGAAATGATCGATCCGAGATGGATCGACATTCAGTTAGATGATCCAGACACCGCAGACTACTTTGCCCATCATGGGAAGGTATTCGATCCGCGAACAAATACAGAGGTTCCGATGCGGTTAAATGGGGATAGAAAAGGTGTCTTCGCCATTGCCGATCATTGGATACACTACACATGGCGGCACAATATGGTCCTTTATCGCCAGATTATTCGCGAAGAGA
>VYEH01000149.1 GCA_009843005.1 Pseudomonadota bacterium
CTGCGGAGACCGTGTATGTGCGCCTGGGGCCTTTTGGGTATCATTCCCGGCCCGAAACCGTGAGACGGCGCATGGGTTGGTTCGACAAGTTGATGCCTTCCCGCATCAAGACACAGACGCGCAGGCACTCCGTTCCCGAAGGGCTGTGGGTCAAATGCACCGGTTGCTCGGCACAGTTGTACCGCGCCGAACTCAAGCGCAACTTCATGGTCTGCCCCAAGTGCGAACATCACCTGCGCATCGGCGCGCGAGACCGGCTGGAGATGTTCCTCGACCCGGATTCCGGTGTGGAGATCGCGGCCAACCTCGATCCCCAGGATCCGTTGAAGTTCCGGGACAGCAAGCGCTACCGGGACCGCCTCTCGCAGGCCCAGAAGGCCACCGGCGAGCGTGACGCACTGGTGGTCATGGCGGGTTCGGTGAAGGCGATTCCGGTGGTCGCCGCTGCGTTCGAGTTTCGCTTCATGGGCGGTTCCATGGGCTCGGTGGTCGGGGAACGGTTCTGCAGGGCGACGGCGTACTGCGTCGAGCATCGACGCCCCCTGATCTGTTTCTCCGCCAGCGGCGGCGCGCGCATGCAGGAAGCGCTCCTGTCCCTGTTTCAGATGGCCAAGACGAGTGCGGCCCTGGCGGCGCTTGGGGAGGCCGGGCAGCCCTACGTCTCGGTCATGACGGACCCCACCACCGGGGGGGTCTCGGCGAGCCTTGCACTGCTCGGAGACATCAATATTTCCGAACCCAGGGCGCTCATCGGGTTCGCCGGTCCGCGCGTGATAGAGCAGACCGTGGGCGAGACGCTTCCGGAGGGCTTCCAGAGGGCGGAATTTCTCCTCGAAAAGGGCGCGCTGGACATGATCGTGGATCGCAGGCGGGTTCGCGACGAGATCGCCTTTCTGCTCGCCAAGCTGCTTGACCGGCCGCGCCCGGTCTGACCGTGCCCGGGCAGCGAATCTCTGCGGCGAACGATGCGGCCGCGCCGGGAGGGTAATGAGCCATGGGGGTAAATTCAGCCGAACTCAAGGCCTGGCTCGATCACCTGGAGACCCTGCATCCGAAAAAGATCGATCTTGGGCTTGCGCGTATCGGGCGGGTGCTGGACAGGCTCTCGCTGCGGACGCCGCCGTACCGCAGCGTCGTTATTGGCGGGACCAACGGCAAGGGTTCCTGCGTCGCGATGCTGGAGAGCCTGTACCTGGCCGGCGGCTATCGCACAGGCGCGTTCAGCTCCCCGCACCTGTGGCGGTTCAACGAGCGCATCCGGGTGGATGGCATCGATGCGGACAGTGCAACCATCGTTGCACTCTTCGAGCGCATCGAGCAGGCCCGCGGGGAAATTTCGCTGTCGTATTTCGAGTTTTCCACCGCCGCGGCACTGTTGAACTTCGCGCGCTCCGAAGTGGACGTGGCGCTGCTGGAGGTCGGGCTGGGCGGGCGCCTGGATGCAGTCAACGCCATCGACGCCGATGCCAGTCTGATCGCCAGTGTCGATCTGGATCACCAGGAATGGCTGGGTACCACCCGCGAAGCGATCGGCCATGAGAAAGCCGGGATCATGCGCCGCAGGCGGCCAGCGGTGGTTGCCGAGCGGAACCCCCCGGAGAGCCTGCTGACCCACGCGGCAGGCATCGACGCCCGCCTGCGACGGCTGGGCGCCGAATTCGACTTCGATATTCACCGTGGGCAATGGACCTACCGGGGCGAGAACGCGGAAGTCCCCGGACTGCCCTGTCCGGATTTCGGGGGCCGGGAGCAGGTCGCCAATGCGGCGGGATGCCTCGCCGTCGTGGAGTCGCTTCAGGGTCACTTGCCGCTGGACAGGAGGGTGTGGCCCCGGGGCATCGAGCGGGCGCGGCCGATCGGACGCATCGAAGAACGCGATATCGGGGGAGTCAGGTGGGTATTCGACGTAGCGCACAACCCGGCCGCGGCTCGGGTGCTGGCCGATGCCCTGGCAAGGCGCCCGGTCAGGGGCCGGACATTTGCCGTCGTTGCGATGATGCAAGACAAGGACCACGATGGCGTACTCGGTCCTCTGATGCCCCTGGTTCGCCATTGGCTGCTGACCCGTGCGGGTGGAACCAGGGGTGCGGCGCCGGAGTCGCTGGCCGCGGTAATTGCGCCGGGAAGCGCCGCGTCAGTTCATCTCGATGCCGCGTCGGCATGCGAGAGTGCGCGGATGCGCGCCGCGCCCGGGGACCGGGTCGTCGTGTTCGGTTCGTTCTACCTGGTGGGTCCCGCGATGTCGGCGCTTGGGCTATACTCCGCAGGGTCACAGGCGGGCAGCAGGTCCGCAACATGGACCGGAGTTTGAAAGAACGAGTCATAGGCGCCTCGGTGCTGGTCGCCTTGGCGGTGTGGCTCATTCCCTGGATACTTGACGGTCCGGTGCCGGACGCCGAATCGGGAGCCGCGCAGGCGCCCGCGGCCGAACGCTCTGCGCCGCTGCGGACCCAGACGATCAGACTCGAAAACCCGCAAAATACTTCCACGCAGGGCGATACGCCGGACATACCGGGTTCTTCGGCGCCACCTGATTCAGAGGAGGTCGCGAGAGTCACGCTCGAGGCATCCGCGGGCACTCAACCGGAAGCGCCTGCGGCGCCGGTTCCCATACCTGCAATCGCAGAAGTGCAGGCGGAGGTTGAGCCAGGTTGGCTGGTCCAGGTCGGGAGCTTCGGCGACGAGGAAAATGCCCGCCAGGTGGCCGGGCGGCTCGTGGAAGCGGGTTATACCGCAAGACTGTATCCGCACAGGTCCGGCGGGAACCTGATGTACCGCGTGCGCGTGGGCCCCGAACCCAGCCGTGACGGCGCCGATGAAATCGCGTCGTCATTGCGCAACCGGGGATATGTTGCCCAAGTCGTCAGCAGCGACTGATCGAAGGAGTATTCCGGCTAGATGTCCTGGGTGGATCTGGTGATCGTTACAGGCTGTTTCGCCTCCGCCGCGTTCGGCGCCATGCGGGGGTTTGCCAAGGAAACGCTCTCCCTGGTCACCTGGATCGTCGCTATCTGGGTGGCGTGGAACTTCTCCTGGGTGGTGACCTGGTTCCTGGGTGAATGGGCAGCCGCACCGGAACTCAAGGTCTGGACCGGGCGGACGATCATCTTCGTGGTGGTACTGGTGGCTGGAGGCATTGCCGGACAGTTGGTCGGATCGCTGATCAGGCATTCGGGCCTGAGCGGGACGGACCGCGTGCTCGGGTCGATATTCGGATTGGGGCGCGGCGCAATCATTCTGGGGCTCGCGGTGCTGGTGCTTGAGATGGCCGGGCTCGACCAGGACCCGTGGTGGAGGGAGGCCCGGCTCAGCCCCTACGGCGACCGCATCGCCGATGGCATCCGGCATTACGCCGCGGTGGGCGGCCTCTACCTGCAGGAACAGGAACTGATCTAGCAGCCATGTGCGGAATCGTCGGAATCGTCAGTCATGGGCCGGTCAACCAGGCGATCTACGATTCGCTGACGATCCTGCAGCATCGGGGGCAGGATGCCGCGGGCATCATGACCGAGGAAAACGGTCAGTTGCGCCTGCGCAAGAACAACGGCCTGGTCCGCGATGTCTTCCAGCAGCACCACATGATGCGGCTGACCGGCAATATCGGCATCGGGCATGTCCGCTATCCCACGGCGGGTTCGGCGAGCATGGCGGAGGCGCAACCGTTTTACGTCAATTCTCCGTTCGGGATCGCGCTGGCGCACAATGGCAACCTGGTCAACGCCGACGAATTGAAGAGGCTCGTCGTCAGCCATGACCGGCGGCACTTGAACACCAGATCGGACACGGAAGTCCTGTTGAACGTATTCGCCCATGAACTGGGTCGGCAGGCATCGGACCAGTTGACACCGGACGCGATCCTGAGCGCCGTGGAGGCTGTACACCAGCGCTGTTCGGGCGCCTATGCCGTGGTGGCGATGATCATCAACCATGGAATCGTCGCGTTCCGCGATCCCAATGGCATCCGTCCACTGGTGCTGGGCACGCGCCGGACATTCACCGGCATGGAGCGCATGGTCGCGTCCGAAAGCGTTGCCCTGGATGCGCTGGGATTCGATGTGGACCGCGACATCCTGCCGGGAGAGGCGGTGTTCATCGACAAGACCGGGCGCGTCCACAGCCACAAGTACACACGCGACCGGCCCTATACGCCCTGCATATTCGAGTTCGTGTACTTTGCCCGGCCCGATTCGATCATCGACAATCTGTCGGTCTACAAGGCGCGTCTGCGGATGGGAGAAAAACTGGCGGCCAAGATCCTCAAGCTGCGTCCGAAACACGATATCGACGTGGTCATCCCGGTTCCCGACACATCGCGGACTGCCGCCGTGCAGGTCGCCCACGAGCTTGGGGTCAAGTACCGGGAAGGCTTCATCAAGAATCGCTACATCGGGCGGACCTTCATCATGCCCGGCGCGGCAGAGCGGCGGGCGTCCGTGCGCCGCAAGCTCAACGCCATCGACCTTGAGTTCAGGGGCAAGAACGTGTTGCTGGTGGATGACTCGATCGTGCGCGGCACGACATCACAGCAGATCATCGAACTGGCCCGGGAAGCCGGCGCGAGGAACGTGTATTTTGCCTCCGCAGCGCCGCCCGTTCGGCATCCGAATGTCTACGGTATCGACATGCCGGCATCCAATGAACTGGTCGCCTACGAACGTACGATCGAGGAAGTCCAGGAGATCATCGGCGCCGACTGGCTGGTGTATCAGGATCTGAAGGACCTGGAACTGGCCGTTGAACACGAGGACGCCGACAACGATGCCTTCGATACCTCGTGTTTTTCGGGGGAATACGTCACGGGCGATGTGAGCCGCGATTACCTGGAGCACCTGCAGGTGGTGCGTTCGGATCGGGCCAGGGCGAAGCGCGACGCGCGGGTGTTGCGCGACGAAGCGGGATACGATGGGGACGCGATGCAGGTTGCCAGCGGGTTGTAGGCTGTTTTTTGCGCATCCCCCGTGACGAGGGCGTGCGCGGACAGCCCTTGTGCGCTCAAACTCTCCCCGCCATCCC
>VYEH01000112.1:0-240 GCA_009843005.1 Pseudomonadota bacterium
GGCCAGTGGTGCACGGTCAGGATTGCGAGGCTTGCATCGAAGCAATCGTTCACGAACGGTAACGAAACCGCACTGGCTTGCACGACCCGGGCTGATCCGGGCGGGCGTTGGGCGATCATCGTCAGCGACGGTTCGACCGCGACGACGTACCGATCGAGCGGCTCGTACGAGCCCGCTCCGGCACCGACGTTGACAACCGACCCATGATTGCCGAGCGCACGCAATATGGTTTTGGCGATG
>VYEH01000112.1:336-5007 GCA_009843005.1 Pseudomonadota bacterium
TCGTGTCGTAGAGCGTGTCCAAGGCGATGGCCTAGCAGCCTGCAAGATCCCGTTGAGCAACGCTGGAAATCGACACCCGCCGCTCCGAAAGGATACCCGTACATCTCTTCACCCTTCAGGAGTCCTCCCCACCAGCCTGCCCTGCCGTACCCAGCGCATCCAGAAGGCCACTGAGTTCGTCAGGATTGCTGACCAACAGTTCTGCCCCGCTGGTCTCCAGCTCCTCGCGGCATCCGTAGCCGTAGAGCACGCCCACTGCGCGCATTCCGTTATCTGTCGCACCGACCATATCGTGGCTTCGATCCCCCACCATGACCGAGGCGTCCGCTTTCACACGGGTTTCATCCAGCGCCCATCGCAGCAGGTCGGTCTTTATAGCTCGGTCACCTTGCAGCGTCGGGCCGAAGACACCCTTGAAGAACGCGTTCAGACCGAAGTGTTCGACGATGCGCTCAGCGTAGACTTGGGGCTTGCTGGTGGCTACGTAGAGCGACACGTCCTTGCCAGACAGTCGTCCCAACGCTTCCGGTACGCCCATGTAGAGTTTGTTCTCGAACAGCCCGACCTCGGAAAACCGTGCCCGAAAGTGCTTCAAGGCGGCCTTGGCCAATGCGTCATCACCCAGCATCGACTTGAAGCTTTCCAGTAGCGGCGGACCGATACACCAGGTCAGCTCGTCCGCATCCGGCTGCGTAGCGCCAAGCTCCCCCAGGGCGTGTTGGATGCAGTGTGTGATCCCCACCTTCGGATCAGTCAGCGTACCATCGAGGTCGAAGAAGATGGCATCGATTCGGCTCATCGGCGAACTCCGGTAACGCGTTGCATCATGCCGCGCTCCAAATGACCGTATACCCGAACGATTTGTAGATTGAAGGCATCAATCGACACCAACGCCCTGGAATCCATATTCTCACTTTATGAGCAAGATGCAGATGATCCGCGAACACGATGGGCTGAAGAACCCGAAGCCCGAAAAACCAACTTACCGGTACCTGTCGGCCTGGTATGGTGTGCCGTCCTTATGGGTGAACCGCCATGTGCCGCTTTCATCCAGAGCGGCCCGAATATCGTCATTCGGATAACAGACTTCGTCGCCTTCGGTACGGTCCCCAATTTCCAGATACAGGACGTCGCGGTCGCTGCGATTGACCAGGTGATGCGCTTCACCATTTGCCGGGAATCCCGCACACATTCCACTGGACAGCAAGACTTCGCCCGATTCGGTGACCAGTGTTGGATGACCTTCTATGACATAAATCATTTCGTCCTGCTTCTTATGAGTGTGCATCAATGCCGACTCCCCTCCGGGAGCAAGCCTGGTCAGGTTCACCCCGAAGTTTTTCAGACTGAAATACTCGCCTAGGGCTTTTTTCTTTCGGTTGGTCATGCGGGTGAAAAACGGCTCCGGGTAATTTGACACCTTTGTTCGTGTAGGTACATCTGTAGCGGCAATGGCTAGGGTCCGTTTGTAGTCTGTCATTGGGAGTTTCCTGATCACCGGATTGCGCCAATGCTGCCAGTTAGCTATCGCAACTCTCGAGAAGGTAACGCATCGGCGAACTCGCATGCGGAGACTGAGGCCCCCAAGCGCAGATTTATCATAGCTCACGTCCGGTCCGGCGCGTGCGATGAACCATCCGGACTACGCTTAAGTGGTGCAAGCGCACGGGTATACTGTCTACCTTCGCTGTGTTTAGCGACCTCATGACATTTTCCATCGTCCCCATCGGTACCGTCGCATCGCTCGTCCTGGCAACCATCGTGCTGTTCCTGGTCGTGATCGGTGCAGTGACGATATTTGCCGTACGGAAACTCCCCGATATTTCGGCACCAACCGCGTGGTTCACGTTAATCATCGGCGGCGGTTTGCCGTTTGTTCTGGCGCTCGGCTTCGGCTATTTCCTTTTCGGCGGTCACCTCTCAAACGTCACGCTCGCCGAAGGAATGCTGCAGGTCAACATACCGGTCTATGGCCGCAGCATTCCGCTCGACCGCGTTGATTCTGCGAGCGCCCGCGTCATCGCCATGACCGAAAGCCGAGAGGTGCGTCTCACGCTCCGCACCAACGGGCTCGGCGTGCCGGGATACCTGCTGGGTTGGTTTCGGGTCGCCCGCGATGGTCGGGCGCTGGTCTCGCTCACCGACCGCTCGACCGTGGCCTGGGTACGACTCACCGACGGGACCAATTTGCTTTTCAGCCTCCGCGACCCCAACGCCTTTCTACAGGCCTTGCAGGCGGCGGGCGATGGACCTCGACCTGCTACCCGATAGCCGGTCCAACTCTCAGGCAGCAGATCAGTCTGAACTGGATAGGAAGACGCATGATGTTGAGGCGAGTAGTTCTGGCAGTCGGCGCCATGTCGATGGGTTGCGTCAGCGGCGCATCGGCACAGTCTAACCGGTACATCGAGATGGGTCTGGGGGTGAACGCCGCGCCGCCACTCGTTGCCCACGGTTCGGACAATGATTGGAGCACGAAGTGCGACTTGATCATCAATCCGCTCGGCCTGGAAACGGGCGGCGAGTGCGACTCGGCTCCGCCGCGCACCTCGTGGACGAACGCGTTCGGCCGCGGCAACGGATTCGGGGCCGGTCTGGCAATCGGCTACGACTGGGGTGCGGTCAGGCTGGAGTTGGAGTACCTCTACCGAAGCACGGCCTACGACGATCGGTCGGACACGGACATCTTCGATGACGTGACGCTGGACAAACGGGAGCAGGAGATCGAGCAGGCGTACGGGGAGATCGACGACCTGCGATCACACGGTGCGTTCGTCAACGTGTACTACGATTTCGGGCCGTCAATTGCGTCGTGGACGCCTTACGTGGGCGTGGGCGTCGGCGGCGAGCGGGCCACGCTCGATTACCGTTCGGTCTGGAAGCGCAATGACGACCCGGAACGGATCTCGACGTTCATGGATCCGTTGCTGCGGGCCAAAGTAGCCGGCACGACCACCATCGGTAACGCCCGGGTTTCCGGCTCGACGCTGGGCTACCAATTGCTCGCGGGTGTCGACTACCGCCTGGGGGAGCGGGCCATGCTGGGAGTGAAGCTCCGCTGGGTGGACTTCGAGGCGTTCGAGGGCGGCGAGACGCTCTGGAGCCAGCTGCGCAGCCACGAGTCGAGCGTTGGCCGCGGCGAAGACATTCGCTATACGGTGACGACGGACGACAACGGATACTGGGGCCTCGGCGTCAACCTCAAGTATCTGTTCTGATCCGGACGAAGGCGTCCCTTTATCGGCGCCTTCATTATGGACTCGCATGCGGTGGCACTTGAATTCCTGGCTAAACGGATGAGTCCGGCAGCGCGATGCGTGATAATTGCTTCAACTTGTTGAGGATGCTGAATCGATGTCGGAGCCGGGAAAGGAGCCGAGCGCATCATCTCGCGTCAGTGCTGGTTCAATGCAACCATTGAGGAGTCACTCCATGCGCTTTGGCAAATTCGGGTTGGAGAGCACATCGATATTGATTGCGGTGATGTGCAGTGCCGCGTTTTCCCATGCCCGCGCACAGGAGCCAATGATTCAAACCACGTGTCCGATTCAGAACGCGACCCAGCCGCCGCCCCTGGAGCTGGGACAGGAGATTCAAAGGACACTGGTTCGAACCAGGACGTGCATCGCCGAAGGTGACAGGCGTTGTGCGGAACGTGGCATCAATGAACTCGATGAGGCTGCGGTGACTGCCGACGAACACGCGGCGGTATTTATCAGTCGCGGCACGTATCGCCAGTCGAGGAATCAGTCCAGACAGGCAATTGCCGCTTTCGAAGAGGTTCTGGACAATGCCGACACGAACCCGGCGCTGATCGACATTGCGGCGATGCAGGCGGTCGCCAGCATGATGCAAAGCGGTCGAACCGGGAGAGCCGCGGAAACGCTTGAGCGGCACTTTTCCTGCGTGTTCTGGACGCCCGACGGGCTTCGCCTGGCGGCGGACGTGCATTTCGCCGACAGGAACTACGAGGCCGCTCTTCAATACGCCGAGAGTTCCATCGCGCTTCACGTCCACGCCAGAGTGCCCGCACACGGTACTTCAACGGCTGAAGGAAGCACCGTTCGCAATTCAATAAGTTTGGAGCCAATGGTTCCGCGGCAACTGGGTCTGGTCTGGATAGAGAGCGCCCGGGAGGTGGGCCTTGATCCGGGTACCCAGGCCGTACACATTGCAAGAGCACTGGCTGATACGCACCCGGACCTGCCGTTCATACCCTTGTACAAGCAGGCGCCTGTCTACCCTCAGCGGGCCCTGGGTTCCTTGACGTCAGGCGACGTGACGTTCGCCGGGCGTGTCGGAGTGGACGGGCGGGTCCATGATCCATATGTTCTGGAATCATCCCATGAGATGTTCGAGCAGGCCGCGCTCGACAGCGCACGGCAATTCATTTACGTCCCCAGGCTGGAAGCCGGGGTCGTCGTGGAGAGCCCGTTTACAAACAAGATTACTTTTGAGATCAATTGATAAGACCCCGAGTCTCGTTCGGGGCGTGGCCGAAGGTAATTGAACTGAAACCCGGACCAAACTCGCTTTTATCGAGCATCGGCGTGCTCCAGCGGCGCGGGTGCAGCCAATATCACTCGCCAATCTCCCTTGGCCATGGGGTACTTCGTTGGCTCAGGGCGGTAGGAATCATCCTGACACTGAATGCTTGCGGCGGCGGTGGAG
>VYEH01000176.1:0-8363 GCA_009843005.1 Pseudomonadota bacterium
GTCTGGCGATGACTTGAACGCCTACGGGGTCTTTTCCCCGCTCATCGACCGTCCGGCCTCGTCCCCTTGCCGCCATGCACCGAAGGCTCCGCGCACCATTGCAGGCGCAGCGTGTCAAGCGCCCCGAGCAGGTCCTTGTCCAAACCCAACACGTCCACCAGTATATGCCGGTCGAGGTCTAGGCGTGTCTTGTCGCGATCCGCCTCGTTGGCCGGGAGGAAGTCCCGATCCTTGAGTTCCTCGAACACGACCTCGCACAATTCGATTTGATCGTCGCTCAGCGTCCGGGTGTCGAAAACTGGGAGGTCGGGCAACTTCGTAAGGGTCATGACCGCTCGCCCTTGCTGTTGCCGCGTGCCCGCCCACCAGACGCCGATCAGCCCCAGGGTGGTATTCGCCCACAGCAGCAGCGGCACTTCGTGCGAGGCGTCGTGCGGGATCACGTTGGGCCACGCCCTGCCGCCGATGGAAGGACCTGCCGTCAGGCACATCGCGAGCGGTTGCGAATTGAGTTGGAAGTCGCGATTGGAGTGCAGACGGGATGCCGTGCGGTCCCAGGTTTTCCGGGCTTTGGCTTGGTATCCCGCACGTGGTTCAGCAACGGAATCGATCCCGACGATCAAACGAGTTTCGCGCCTCGCGTCGTGGGACCACAAAGTCACGTAGCTCGGCACTTCGCCGGGTTCGACGCGGCGTATGTCGAACGCGCCCCGGCCGCCGGTCCCGTTGATGTCCATGTGGTAGATGCCTCGGTTCGCACCAGCGCCAGCACGCCACCGTCTGTCAGTTTGGCGTGGCCCAGGTCGATAAAGTTCGAGGCCAGACCCGCGTTGCCATGACCGGCCCTCCCGCAGCAAGTCCAGGCTGCCGATGTGCACGGCACCGTCGTGTGCGCCGTAAGGCATGGTGTGGATGCGGGCGCTGCCGTAGGCGACGCCTGGATGGGCGGAGGACAGCATCGAGCACGTCAGATGGGCGGCGGCGGGCATGATGTCGAGACCCACTAGCGAGTGCTCCATCATCCGCCGGTGCAACTCGCCGTCGTCGCCACCGGCCCTGCGGTAGCGTCGATGGATGGCCCGCTGTACGGCGGACAGGAGCGCCCCGGTGCCGCAGGCGAAGTCACCGACCTGAAGATTTCCGACCGCTTCGGCGTCAGACCAGTCCACGGACAGGCGTTCCACCGACAATTCCGCGAGCAGGCAGGCCGATGGGGGCAGCGTGTAGAACGTCGCGAGAAACTCCCGGTCGGAAATAAGCGTCTGGAACATGCGCCCGCACAGGTCGTGATAGGTGGTGGCGCCGATGGCGGCCAGATCTTCCACGCCCGAGCGAACCGGCGCCATCGCGGAGGCGAGTTCGCCGCTAACCAACGTCTCCGGTTTGTGCGGGCCGATCGTCACTGTCACCAACCCTCAGCCAAGATCCAATTCCAGCCGACATGCTCAAGCAGTTGCACGATCTTGACCCCGCGCAAAACCTTCGGTCGTAACGCTCATGCCGCATTCCAGGGGTTTACGATATCGACGCCGATACCGTCAAAGTCGCGGACATTGCGCGTCGCGGCGATGTCCGCATACTCGCGGGCCGCCGCTCTGTCGAACGGCAGCACACGCTCCCCGAACGCCTCGCGCAGCATGCCCTCGATATCCGCCATCAGGTTTTCGCGGCGTCGGCCCGCGGGCAGAATCGCGGCGCCACAACGCAGCTCCGCTTCGCTAACAGCCGTTGAAGGCTTTTTCTGGTTCGTCAGCTCGCCGCGTGAGCCGCGCCTACTGCGCACGGTGACGTTATAACTCCGACTTGTATTTGGAGAATCTGGGTAGTTTCACCACATTTGAGCCTTTACACCACCGCCGAATACATCACACTCACTACCGTGCGCCAACAGCGACATGCTTGCCCACGGTAGTGTTCAGGAGGACTCCAGCGCGTTACGGGATGCTGGGTTGTTCACGGACCGCCAGCCGAGCGCTTTATCCAGTTCAATATCGAGGCACACCAGATGACTCAAGTTCAGCCCCCGGACAAAACGTTTATCCGCGCCCGGATTCACCCACGGGCGCTGGATCACATGCCTCTGTTCTTCGACGCCACGGCGCCAACCGTTTTTGCCGAACTCATTCAGAACGCCCGCCGCGCCGGTGCGAGCCACGTGGACATCACAACTAAATCGGCTGATTCAAGTATCGGTAACGAGGCCCTGAAAGTCACCGTCCAGGACAATGGCCATGGTATTGCCGACCCGAGCGTACTGCTGTCATTCGGCCAATCCGCCTGGGACAAGGATCTCGCCCGGCGAGAACGCGCTGCCGGCATGGGCTTCGCGTGCCTTGCACGCCGGGGTTGCTCTGTTTCCTCGCGAGCGCAAGCTCCGCGCTCGCGATACGCCACCGGCTGGCGAATGAAGCTCGAACCAGATCACTTCCTGGGCAAGACTGCCACCACCGCCGCGTCCGACAAGACGGCCCCCTCGCCCTTCGGGACCCGCGTGACATTCCATACCACGGAATCTTTGAACGCGTTGCGCGGCGCGGTGGTCGCTGCCTCACGGTACGCGCCCTTGCGAGTGTCTTTCAACGGAGCCGAACTCGCACGGCGCAATTTTCTTGAGGCCGCACTGCACAGGGAGGAATGGAACGGCGTCAAGCTGGGCGTAATCAAGTCCCGGCATCCGTTATACAGAGAACCGGACCTCAACTTTCACGGGGTCACCCTGAACGTGCGCCTGCCGCATCTGAAGAGCCTGGATGGAGAAATCTGGATCGTGCGAGCCGACGTGGTTGACTGCCGGGAGCTCGAGCTCGTGCTTCCCGCGCGCAAGGAGGCCGTCGAAAACGCGTTTCTGCTAGAGCTGCGGCACGAGGCCCAGCTCGCAATCTACCGAGCGCTGGCGGCCGTCGATCCAACACCGCGGCTCGCATACGAGGATTGCGTACGGGCCGCAAACGCCGGCATCGACCTGCCGGCGCCACCCGTCGCACTTCGGCGCTGGCGGCCCCGTACCGCGGACGTGCACGAATGGCGAGGAGACAGGGAACTCGTACCCCTTGGACCCGACTCAATCATCGTCGAATACAACGCCGATCCACCCGACACGCAAACGCTTTATCGCACCGCTCGCCGAGCGAAGCTGGCTCCGAATTTGTTCGAGGCGGACCGGCGTCTTGCCGGTTACGCCTGGTACGACGAGCTGCCCCGTCTGACCGACGTGAACACGCATATCGAAATTGACGGCGTGGCCTACACCGAGCGGGAGTTGCGCCGCCAGTTCAGGGCCGCTCGCTACGGCGACGGCGCTTTCGATCCCCGGAATCGGGCTGCGCGCATCGTCACGACCGTAAGCGTCGCTCGGCCCGACGGCACGCAGGATACAAATCGGTACATGGCGGATATCGCATTACTGGACAAGGAATTTGACTTGCTAAGCGAACCGCCTCCCGTAATCACCGCAGGCAGCGACATCACCGCCGATGAACTCGCTCAACTCCTGCGACGCGCCTACTTCTGCCCATCGGACGATTCGGAGGCGGATAGTTACGAGAGCCAAAGCAATCAGTTCGACGATGCCGCGCTGCACGTCGCTCTGAAACACGACGCCTCCGCCGAAGAGGCTATCCGCACGGCCATCGCGCAGGTGGTTCGGCGCGAGATTCAACAGCTAATACCGAGGGACCGCCACGCGGACATCACAATTAGCGGCGACCGGATCGACATCACGCTTGGGAGCTAAGGCACAGGATGACAAGGAACGGCGTGATCAGGCGGCCCTGGGTTTGTCCGGACGGTCGCCGGACGGGGGCGGCTCGGGAAAGGGCGTCAGGTCGCGGCGCATGAACACCGCTTCCAGCAACCCCTCGATCCTCGCCACGCGCTCGCTCAACTCCCCGATCTTGCTGTCCAGCGAATCGATCTTGCTCTCCAGGGCACTGCGGAGCGAATCGATTCTGGAATCGATCTTGCCATCCAGGTCGTTTCGGAGCGAACCGATCTTGCTGTCCAGGCCGTTGCGGCGCGAACTGATCTTGCTGTCCAGTTCGTTGCGGAGCGAGCTGAACTTGCTGTCCATGTCCTTGCGCAGCTCGCGGATATCCTGTCGCAGCCAGGCGAACAGGCCTGTTATGAGCGCGCCCAGCGCAATGAAACCGGCAAGCGTCATGTCAATGCGAGCATCCTGTCACCCAATCAACGATCCTGCCGGGCAGGATAGCACGCCATTCGGCGCTCGGAAGAGGCGCAAAACTGCCCGATTCGCCCAGATTCGGGCACACGCATCGCCGAATAATGATGCGTAGTGGTGTAACCCGTATACTTGCAGGAGCTATGTTCTCTGGACTCAGGGAGGGACGAGATGGCCTGTATTGGTAAAACTCTGGTAACCGCAGCAGCGCTGACTGCCGCGCTCTTTTCCGTCAGTCTTTCTGCTGAAATCGTGGAAGTGTATTTGCTTGATCGATTGGACGGCGATTTGAACGACTACTGTATCGATGTAAATGGCCCTCCACACCGGTTGGAGCTGGAGGTACCCATTCAAACTCATACCTGTTACAGCTACCGGGACGACCCCCTTCCCCCGACCGTGGATCAGGCAATGGATTCTGATGAGATTGCTGCGGGCAAGATTCACATGTTGGAGATAGGTCTTTGCGGGCAGGTTGATGGTGATCAACCAGGGGCGACCATCAGCCTTACCGAATGCGCGGACATTGAAGAACAGAGTTTTGAATTGAGAGAAAACGGTGAGTTTGTATGGAAATCTTCAAATTATTCGCCACTCAATCCCGAACTGTGCTTGACGGCCGGCCCGATTAGTTGGCTGGGAGGCGCCGCAGGTGGCCCACCGTCACGGCATCAGGTCCGCACTTTGAATCTTCAGCCCTGTGGTGCGGAAGCTGAGGCTTACCAACGCTGGGGCACTCGTACAGAGATGCCGAGATAAAGGCTGGTGTGACCGCAGCAGGTTCTTGATCCAGCAGACGTAACGTCCGCACGGCCATCGCGCAGGTGGTTCGGCGCGAGGTCCAACAGCTAATTCCGAGGGACCGCCACGCGGATATCACAATAAGCGGCGACCGGATCGACATCACGCTTGGCGGCGTTGACCCGTTTGCACCGGCGCCGCCTGAATCACAAAGCGATTTTGGCGACCATCCAGCTCGAAAGATGTGCGAGTCATGGCGCAATCTTTCCGTCAACCAAGTCTATGCGCCGTGTCATTCTGTCCAGAAAGCGCGCATCGTGAGTAACCATGCAAATGGTTTTTCCCTCATCGTGCAGCTCATCCAGAAGGTCCATAATGGCCTCACCGTTGCTGCTGTCGAGATTCCCGGTCGGCTCGTCAGCCAGCAACAACGAGGGCTCGGCTGCGATTCCCCGGGCAACTGCAACGCGCTGCTGCTGGCCGCCGGAGAGCTGCGAGGGATAGTGTTTTGCACGGGCCGTGAGCTGAACCTTCTCCAGTTTGGCCATCGCGATTTCGCGGCGCTCCTGCTTCGAGATCCCCTTATAGAGCAGGGGCAGCTCGACATTTTCGACGACCTGCAGGTCGCCGATCAGATTGAAGGCCTGGAATATGAAGCCGATTTCACGGTTGCGCAGCTCCGCCCTTTGATATGAATCGAATTCATCGACTCGGTGATCCTTGAGCAGATACTGGCCGCTCGTTGCCGTATCGAGCAGACCGATAATCGACAGCAATGTCGACTTCCCGCAGCCGGATGGCCCGGTAATGCAGATGTACTCCCCCTCGTGGATCGCAAGGTCAATGTCCTGAACGGCTCGCGTTTCCGTGTCGTGGGTTTCGTACACACGGGTAATACCGGCAAGCCGAACGATTTCCGCAGCATCTGTATTCATGGATCTTCTTCCTTGTCCTTTATTCGTTTCTCAATGCCGCCGCTGGATTCAGTCCACTGGCTTTTCTCGCCGGTACGGTCGTTGCAATCCATGCGACTACGGCCAGCAGGAATGCCGTAAACAGATATACGTCGATCTCCACCGCGCTCGTCTCAAAGAGAAACTCACTTAGTCCGGGCGCGACAAATGCCATTGCAAGGGCGCCAATGGCGAGACCCGCCACAAGAACCCGAACAGTCTGTCGGACGAAGATTCCGCGAATTTTCGCGGGATTCGCACCGACGGCGATGTGAACGCCGATTTCGCGTATTCGCTGACTTACGTTGTACGAAACAACCCCGACGACACCCGATACCGTAACGAGCAGCGAGAGGACGCCGAACAAACCCATCAGTATCGCTACAAGACGTGGCGCCTCGAGCCATTGTGACCTGATCTGATTCATCGTTGCGATTTCATCCACGGCTTGCTGAGAATCGATCGCGTAAATTGTCTCAGCAACGATAGAGCCGAGTTCCGAGAGATCTCCCGCGCTGCGCAGGACAAATTCCATCGATGTGCCGGGGCGTTGCGGAAAATGCTCGTAAAATGCAGGCCCCTGAGGTACATCGGGGCTGCCGAACCTCACATCGCCGACCACGCCAATGATCTCAACCCAGGACTCGCCCTGGTCGGTGGAAATCCTGTTTCCTATCGCATTGCCACCTGGAAACCAGGTCTCCTCGAAACGCTGATTGATGACGGCAACACGTATGGCGTTCTCGTCATCGCTGTCGTCAAACGTCTCACCTTTCATGAGTGGAATGCCCAGCGTTCGAAAATACTCGCTTGAAACCGTCGAGTTCGTAGCGCTTGGCCGCACATCATCGTCGGCACTGATCCTGCCCTCGATCTCAAATGCAACGACGCCAAGCACTCCGCCTTGTCCGGGAGCAATGGCAGATACGCCGACGCTCTCTACGCCAGCTATCTGACTCGTTTCGCGCAGCAGGCGTTGACCGAAATCACGAATCTCCTGAGGACTGGAGTAGTTCGTAAAATTGAGATCGAGACTGACATTGAGAACGTTCTCCGGGTCGTACCCTGGATCCGTCGACGTCAGTCTGTACATGCTGAGGACGATCAGCGCCGTAACGGTCAGAATCACGAAGGACAGGGCGAGCTGCACTGCAAGTAAGGCACTGCGCTGCAGTTTTCCGGATGCTGTGGTCGTGACCTTGTCCCCGCCTTCCTTCAGGGCTCTGCTGATATTGCGCCGCTGAAAAGCGGCCGCCGAACCGCTTGCGATGCCCGTGACTACGGCCAGCACGACTGAAAAGAGGAGCGTTCTCGAGTCCATCCGGATCTCGCTTGCCAAAGAAGTGTATCCGGCCGCAAACTCCGACAAGACACCCAGACTGAAATAAGCGACGATCAGTCCCAATAAGCCGCCGACCATCGCATACAGCACGCTCTCGGTCAGCAACTGTCGTGAAATGGCTGAAGGCCTGGCGCCGACCGCCTCTCGCACGGCCAGTTCCTGGTGACGGGAAGCAAGCCGTGCGAGATTCAGGTTTGCGATGTTCGCACAGGCGATCAGCAACACGAGGGCGGAGACTGCAATCAGAAGAAAAAACACACGGCTCGAATCTCCCATCATCACTTCCTTCAAGGCGGTCAGGTCTGCCGAGTACCCCCGCGCTGCCGAGTAGGAATCCGGATAGGCGGTCAGCAACCGCTGAGCGATTCCGTTTACGTCGCTCGCTCCATTCTCGATGCTGACGTCGTCGCGCAGTTTCGCGAAAATCGATGCAATCATCGGCAGATTGCGATTGTCGATGACGGGTGGACTGGATCGGAACGGACAGCTGGCGGACGTGATCCAGATATCGTTGTCATCCGGAAATGCGGGGATAGGCGGCAGAACGCCAATGACCCTGTGAATTGCGTTGTTCATTTCCAGACTCGAGCCGACGACATCCGGGTCCGAGTCGAACTGACTGGTCCAGAAGCGATGAGATAGCAGAATGAGCGGTTCCGCCCCGATATCGTCTTCTCCTGCTACGAAAAGGCGGCCGTGCAGCGGTTGAATTCCGAGCACATCGAAGTAGTTCCAGCTCGTGACCCCCGTCTGCACGCGAATCGGCAGGCCGTGGCCCAGCAGCGTAAATTGCATCGCGTGATATTCGAGAACATGCTCAAAGCTTTCGTTCTGTTCCCGAAAATCGAAATAGCTCTGCACCGATGACGGAAAGTTCTGTCTTCCGGCATTCGGTTCGTGCTGCTCGAGGCGAACGAGGCGATCACTGTCGGCGTACGGCAAGGGCGAGAGCAGGATATTGTAGGCCATGCTGAACATGGCACTGTTCGCGCCGAGGCCGATGGCAAACGTCAAGACAATCAGCGCCGAGATCGCCGGGTTCTTTACCGCTCGACGCCAGGCAAATGCAATGTGCTCAACAAAGTCGTTCACGCAATCTCCTCAACCGTCAATCGCCAAGCTCGATGATGTCCCGGACCTGAAAACC
>VYEH01000176.1:8373-10027 GCA_009843005.1 Pseudomonadota bacterium
CTCGATCCCCCATGTTCAATCCGCTCACAACTTCCATCGTCGACACGGAGCCAACTCCGAGCCGTACCTGAGTGCGAACGGCGCGCGATCCGGTTTCGTCCAGAACGAACAGGTCCGACTCTGAATTTTCACGAGAAAATACCGGACGCTGAATAGTCATTACGTCAGTGACAAAACCTGTCTGAATCACACCCTCGACACGCAGATCGGGCCGCGCGCCTGGAAGCGGGTGGTGCTCAAAGCCGACATCGACGATCACGACGCCATCGCGAACCGACGGCTCGATTCTCGTGATACGGCCGCGAGCCTTGTCCCCACCGGCGGTAACGATGACGTCCTGCCCGAGCCTGACGTCGTACACCTGGCTTTCCTGCACCCGGAGTTCTGCCTTGAGATTGTCGACACTTGCGACAGAAGCCAGAAAGGCGCCGACGCTGACCTGTTCGCCAGCTTCCACTGCGACCTCCTGGAGCGCACCGTTGATTCCGGCACGTATCGTGAGATCGTCCAGAAGTTCTTCACTGAGCGCCAACTGACGAACAGCGCGATCGATTTCCGCCTGGCGTGCAGTGTTTTCCGATTCGTTCAGATCGATCAGGTGTTCCAGCTTTTGCCGCTCAAGCGCGAGTTGCGTTCGATACTGCCTCTCGCGGAGTTCTGCTTCGATCACATCAAGTTCCGAAACGATATTGTCCTCGGACAGACTTGAATTTGCGTCAACCCGAAACAGCGCGTTTTCGTGGAGAGCTTCGTACTCCGCGACGATCGCCTCCTGAGCAAGCCGATTTGCAATCAATTGTTTTGCGTGTGCCGCCGCCTGGGCCTCCATGACACGGAGGTCAATTCTTGCCGTGTCTGCATCGCGAGCGATTGTCGGATTATTCAATTGCAGAATGACGGAATCCGCGGCCACATTGACTCCGGCATCGACCGAAATGGATTCCACCGTCCCGTCCACAGTTGCGGCAATGAGCCTCAGCTCCGTGGAAACGAGCGTTCCCGTCGCGCGAACTTAGCGGCTCACGCTCCCGAGTTCGACGGACTCGATAACGAACTCACCGCTGTCAACCACGTCGGACGATATGAGATTTGTGATACGGCTGTACGAGAGCTAAGTAGCCGCCGCGACGAGTACACCGATCGTAGCCTTGACAATGTGCTCTCGCCGCCGACTGACCTTTTTGGGAATGTCCATGAATTCGACTGCTACGCCCCGTCAGAAGGGTGCGGCGCCTTCGGGGATCCGCCTTGGTTCCTCGTTGCCACCCGGTTTCAATCTCCTCAATGCTCGCCATACAGCATGCGACAAGGACGTGGATGGTACGAGTAGCAGCAATGACATTTAACGATTATTTTTTGCCATTTCAGCATTATAAATCGACAGTATTTCTCCTTAGAGTTGGCAATATTTTGCATTTACTCTAATATCGTGCCATGCACAGGGTCGCGATTGTTGTTTCTGACGGCGTTGTCCCATCCGACTTCGCCGCCCCGCTTGATTTGTTCGGATCCGTCAGGCTGCCATCCGGTGAACCTGCATACGACGTTCGGCTGTGCGCTGCGGCCCCGAAGATCAGAACTGTCGGTTTCAATATGGAAGTGGAATCGCGGCTGGATGAGTTGGGATTCGCGGATACCGTAATGATCCCTGGGG
>VYEH01000176.1:10037-13606 GCA_009843005.1 Pseudomonadota bacterium
GGGGCGCGCATAGCATCGATCTGTGCCGGGGCGTTCGTTCTGGCCGCTGCGGGATTGCTCGACGGCCTGCGGGCAACAACTCACTGGCTGCTCGCGGAAGAATTGCAGAAGCGGCATCCTGACATTCAGGTCGATCCCAATGTCCTGTACGTTGATAACGGGCAGATACTCACGTCGGCCGGGGCAGCCGCGGGGCTCGATCTCTGTTTGCATATGATCAAGCTCGACTACGGCGCCGCAATCGCGGCGCACTCGGCCCGGCTGGCCGTGATGTCATTGGAGCGCCGCGGCGGCCAGGCGCAATTCATCGTAAACGATCGGATTTCACACGATCACCGGTCACTCGGGCCGGTGCTGGAGTGGATGGAGAAGACCCTGCATCGTTCGCTGAAGCTGGAGGAAATTGCAGAGAACGCCAGGCTGAGTAAACGTACGTTGAATCGACGCTTTCTGGAACAGGTCGGATATCCCCCCATTCAATGGTTACTGCGCCTGCGGATGCGACGCGCACAGCACTTGCTCGCAAACACCAGCAACAGCATTGAGCGGATCGCCTCTCAGGTGGGGGCCGCATCGCCCGCAGTGTTTCGCAAGCATTTTCGTCGAATTGTCGGCACCTCGCCGCAGGAATACCGACGATCATGGGTTTCAGATTGACCCCGCTTCGCCGACTGGATTATCCATCGGCTGCCCGGCTATCGTTTTACTGACACTGCCCGCGGCGTTCCTGATACCTCAATTGAATTTCGTTCGAGGTGTGGTCGCGTTGTTGTAACGTCGCTGCGACTGCTATTGCTCGATGTCGCGCCAGCCTATGCGATGAACCTCAACCGGCCTACGCGATAAATCCCTGCAAGATGCCCCAGAGCGACGCCAGCAACAGTATCGCCACCGGCAGCGTGGTGATGAGCATACCGGGCCGACGAGTGGCCATTTCACTAGTGTAGCCATTGGCATAGACAATTCGTCCCACGATCCACACGGCGCCCAACAAGCCCGCGATGGCATCGCCCAGTACGTAGAGACCGAGCCATAGCAACGGCAGGAACACCACCAACTGTTCAATCGTGTTCTGGTGCACGCGGTTGCCGCGCTCGAACTCCGGGTGGCCGGTCGTAGCCGGAGCCTCGATGCCGTGCTTCTCACGAAGCCTGCTGACGCGAACGCCCAGCAAGACGGTCAGCACGACCGCGGCCACGGTGACCAGGGCCGTGAAGGGCATTGCGATCACGGATTCGTCCTCAACCCGGCGCGCCCAATTGCCTCGCGGCCCAATCCTCGCCGGTCGGCAGGCGCAGATCCAGCGGCCCGCCCGACTTTTCGTCGTGATGCGGGTGCCCTGCCCCGGACCACATCTGGCGGTCGGAGTTGACCGCAGCCTGGTACAGCCTGTAGGCGCCCTGCGGATCCATGATCCGGTCCGTCGGCCCGTAGCCGATCAGCATCGGGCATTCGATCTGGTGCGCCACGTGCTCCACCGTGTAGTCGACGAGCTTGCGCCGCGCATCGGCGAGGTCCTCCGCGCCGATGATCCAGCGGACGCGGTCGCGGATGGGCGGATAGAACTCGAACAGGTCCCGCAGCACGTCGTGGGAGCCGGCGCCCATCCACACCGCCTTGATGCGGCTCTCGCCGCTGGCCGCCCGAGGCGCGGAGTAACCGCCCATGCTTTGGCCGCGCAGGCCAATCCGTTCTGGGTCCACGTCGGGCCGCGACTGAAGGTAGTCGATGATCGGCGAAACCAGCCTTTCCGTATCCGGCGGCATGTGGAGATTCATCAGCCGCTTCGGGGCGCCCTGCCCCGGCAGGTCCATGACCAGGTAGGCCATGCCCCGGGCGACATAGGCCCCTGAGCCGTTCAGGGTGTTTTCGGCCAGCGAATCCGCCCCCTGGTAGTTGATGACGGTCGGGTACCGCGTGCCCTCGGGGCCGCCGGGCTTGCGGAAGTAAGCAAGCAGATCGTTGCCGTCCACGTTGATCGTGACGCGCTCGAACGGCGGATCCTGCAACTCCCAGGCCTTGTCGAAGAACTCCCGGTACTTCATGTAGCCCGGCATCATCGTCTCGTCGGTATCTTCCTGGTACACAATGGACAGGCGGTGGAACCGGCTGGCGCGAAGGTAGAAGTTGTGGGCCGATACGTTCAGCCCCTGCTCTTCGTAGCCGACCGCGATTTCCTCGTTGATCTGCGCGACCCGGTTCCACTCCGTGTACCAGGACAGCGGATCGAAGGGGCGCATGCGGCGCGCGACTTCCAGTTCGTGGGGATCGTCGGTGTGGATCGACTGGTTGAGCCGGATCTCCATCTGACCGCCGCCCTCGATGGGCTCGCCGGTGTAAAGCCGTGCCGGGTCCCGGCCGCCGACATCGCCCACATGAGCGTTACCCGGCCCCAGATCCTGAGCGGATGCCGGAGCGCGCAACGCGCCGGCCATGGCCGATGCACTTGCCGACAACATGCTCCATTTCATCATCGTGCGCCTGGTCAACTTTGAGTCCTCAATCATGATCCCCGCTCCCTTACAGTTCGGTTTGTTTGCGACCGTCCCTTTCCGGTCAGGACAACGACGGTAATCAGCGGCTGCAATGCGGCCGCGCGCTAGCCTATCATGCCGCAACCGGCCCCAGCTATGACAGGCAATTCATGAACCGGAACGGCCACCCATCGGCAGGTCTTCCAAGGCGCGCCGCCGCGATTTGCTACGACCTGCTGCTGTTCGCCGGATTGATCATGGTATTGACGCTCGCGCTCGTCCTGTTTCGCGGCGGGGAAGCCGTTCCTCCGGCATCCTGGTGGTACGAGGCATTGCTGCTGGCCGCGCACTGCGCCTTCTTCGGCATTTCCTGGACCCGTGGCGGTCAAACACTCGGCGCCCGGGCCTGGAAATTGCGGGTGACTGCCATGGATGGCAGGGATCTGACCTGGCGATTGGCAGCCCTTCGATACCTGTCGGCATGGCTGTTGCTGCTGCCGCCGGGACTGGGGTTCCTATGGGCCTGCTGGGACCCGGACGGCCTATGCTGGCATGACCGGCTCTCGGGGACCCGAGTGGTCCGGATACCCTAGCGTACTCTAGAAAACGCCAGCGCATAGACCAGCAACAACGACACGGCAGGCAGCCAGGCGACCACCCCGGGGTCCAGGTCGAATACCTGGCCGCTGTTGGCGAAGGCCTGCGCGGTCACGTAGTAGGCCAGTCCGATCAGCAGCCCGATAAGGACCCGGACACCGGTCCCCGACGAACTCATGGCGCCGAGCACGAACGGCAGGGCCAGCAGGGTCATGAGCACAACTGAGACGATGTCCGCCATTCGCGCCCAAAAAGCGATCAAATAGGGGGTTGCATCCAGTCCGTTGGCCTGCAGGTAGTCGATATAGCGGATCAGTCCGTCTGTATCCAGGAGATCCTGCCGAATCACCGAAAACTCCAGCAGGTCCAGGCTCAAACCGTAGTCCTTGACGGTCAGGCGCTCCGTGCTGGCGGTAACGCCGGTCTGCCCTTCAAAAGCAGTTTCAGCGTAGTTCTCGAGAATCCAGCGATTGGCCTGGTCGATGTCGGTGGTATCGG
>VYEH01000176.1:13616-23146 GCA_009843005.1 Pseudomonadota bacterium
GTATCGGCGTGCGCGATGTGCGTAAGCCCCTGCTCGCCATCCAGCTCGAACAGGTAGACGCCGCCGAAGCCGAAGCCGTCGGCTTCCCTGCGCAGGTTGACGATGCGGTCGCCGCTCTTCAGCCAGGTGGAGGCGCCGCCCGACGCCAGGTCTTCGGTGTCCAGAAGCGCCCGTGTCCGCAGGTCGCGGGCGTACACGGTCATCGACGGCGCCAGCGACTCGCCCAGCAGGGCCATCACGACCATCAGCACGACACCGGCCGCCGCCACCGATCCCGAGAGGCGAAGGAGAGAGACCCCACTGGCGCGCATCACCACCAGTTCGCGCTGCACCGCCAGGTTGCCGAGGCCGAGCAAGGCGCCGATCAGGGCTGCTGCCGGAAGCAGCCTGACCAGCAGGCGGGGAATGCGTAGCACCACATAGACCATGGCATCGCCGATCGAGTATTGAGCCGTGCCGACATCGGGCAACTGACCCATGAATTCGAATACCGTTCCCACGGAGATCAGGACCGCCAGCACCAGCGCCACGCTCCTGAGCACGGCAGTGGCGATGTAACGATCCAGTACGTTCATGCCGGAGCGGCTCCCGCCGGCGCCGAGCGTCCGGCTCGCGCGAACCATCCGGACTGTCTTGCCAACAGGAAGAATCCCAGCAAGCCCAGCATCACGTGCACCCACCAGACGCCCAGCCAGTCGGGCACCTGTGCCCGCTCGACCCAGGCCCGGGCGATGGATAGCAGATTCAGGTAGGTGATGTAGATGAGAATGCCGACTCCGAGGCGGGCGTAGCGGCCCTCCCTCGGCCGGGACCGGCTCAGCGGCACCGCAAGCAACGCCAGGATGAACAGCGACAGGGGCGAGGATATTCGCCACTGCAGTTCGGCGCGATCCACGGGATCGGAGGAACCCGCCAGTTCCGCCAGCGTTTTCGTTTCCACGGGCTGCTCGTCGTCACGGCGCTGAACCAGGCGTACGGGCATGCCATGTTCGGCGAACGCGACGATTCGAAAGTTCCGCTCCCCGGGCACGCCCTCGTAGCGGCGCCCGTTGTAGAGCACGAAGGACAACTGGCCGTCCGCCTCCAGCCGCCGTTCGCCCCGTGCCGCGACGATCGCTACAACCTGGTTGCCGTCATTGCGCTGGATGAAGACGTCGCGGATCTCGTTGCCTTCCACCTCCTGCGCATAGACGATGGTTTCGCCGGAATCGGGACTGGTGAACGTCCCCGCTTCCAGCACCCCGATCTCCAGCGATTCCCGCGCCTGCAGCCGAATCTCCTCCACCTGGCGGGAGGCCTCCGGCGTGCCGACCAACGACAACCACGCCACCGTCATGGAGAGCGCCAGGGTCAGCAGACCGATGGGTACCAGAAGGCGGGGCGGCCCTACCCCGCAGGATTCAAGGGCGACCATCTCGGAATCGCGGTTCATGCGGGCCAGCGCCAGCAGGATGCCCAGGAACAGCCCGATCGGCGCAAGCCAGGTGATGTACTGCAGGGACGTCAAGCCCAGGACCGCGAATACGGCACTGCGCGGAAGCTCATTGCCGGCCGCGTCATCCAGTGTCTCGGCGAACTGATTGCTCATGAATATGACGAGGAGTACCGTCGTCACGATCAGCCAGGAGAAAAACGTTTCTCGGAGGACGTAGCGGGATATCAGGTGCACGGCGGAATGGGTTCAATGTGCCTGAAGCAACGAGTACACTTAGCCCGCCTTCGGGCGGCGTTTCAACACGATAGCACAACGCTGCGGCGCGGCGGTGAGCCGGTAGCGGCCAATGTGGGCCTGTTTCCCATGCCCGCGATGCACAGGAGACCTTGACATGCAATTTTCCGTAACGACGGATTCTCCCGCCACCCGGGCGACCGGTTGCGTGATTCTGCCCTTGTTCGAGAACGGTCCGCTGGCGGCTGCCACGCAATCCGTGGACGAGTCCTGCGGCGGTGTCCTGGGCCGGCTCGTGGAAAGCGGCGATGCCTCCGCGATGCCGGGACGCACACGGTTGCTGCCCGGGCTCGAGGGGATCGCGGCCGAGCGGGTGCTGCTGACAGGATGCGGCAAGGAAGACGCATTCAACGCGAAGGCGCTGAACGGGGCCGTTGCCGCCGCCGCGCAAGCGCTGGGCGAAACCGGCGTCACGGATGCCACCAGCTACCTGACTCGAGGCGGCGCCGCGGGTGTGGATGCCTACTATGCCGCGCGCATCACGGTGGCCGCGGCCAGCGGCGCCCTCTATCGATTCGACGAACTCAAGAGCGACGCGCCGGAAAACGCCAAACTTAGCCGGTTCGCGATTGCAGCCGGCGCATCGGGCGATGCGTCCGAAGCCGAACGCGGCGCGACCCACGGTCAGGCGATCGCCTCAGGTGTCAGTCTCGCCCGCGACCTGGGCAACCGGCCCCCGAATGTCTGCACGCCATCCCACCTGGCCGACGAGGCTCGCGCCCTGGCCGAGCGTTTCGGGCGCCTGGAAACGGAAGTCCTGGACGAGGACGAGATGCAGAACCTGGGCATGGGTGCCCTGCTTTCGGTGACCAACGGCGCCGAGGAGCCGGCCCGCCTGATCGTGATGCAGTACAGGGGCGCCGATGACAAGACCGCGCCCGTGGCAATCTGCGGCAAGGGAATCACCTTCGATACCGGCGGCATCTCCATCAAGCCGTCCGCCAAGATGGACGAAATGAAGTTTGACATGTGCGGCGCCGCCAGCGTACTCGGCGCCATGGCCGCGATCGGCGAACTGCAACCTCCGATCAACGTCGTCGGCGTGGTCCCGGCATGCGAGAACATGCCCGGCGGGCGCGCGACACGCCCGGGCGATATCGTCACCAGCATGTCGGGAAAGACCGTCGAAGTGCTCAATACCGACGCCGAGGGACGCCTGATCCTGTGCGATGCGATGACATTCGCGTCCCGCTACGAACCCAGGTACCTGCTGGACGTGGCAACCCTCACCGGCGCCTGCGTCGTCGCCGTCGGCCACCTCTACACGGGCTTGTTCGCCAACGACGAGGACCTGGCCGCCGATCTGATGGAAGCCGGCAAGCGGTCGCTGGATCCTGCCTGGCGCCTGCCCGTCGACGACGAGTACGGCGAGGGACTGCGCAGCAACTTCGCCGATTTCGCCAATATCGGCGGCCGCTTCGCCGGAGCCAGCGTCGCCGCGCAATTCCTCTCCCGGTTCGTGGACGGCACGCCCTGGGCGCACCTGGACATCGCCGGCGCCGCCTGGCACCCCTCCGGCAAGCAAAAGGGGGCGACGGGGCGTCCGGTGCCGTTGCTGGTGGACTTTCTGCTGAACCTGAAATGACCGGGCTGCCAGGCCGGAGACAGCCCGCAAATACCCGAGTGAGGGCGTTGTGACCCGGATCGACTTCTATATCCTGGCAACCGACGGCGCGGATTCCAGGCTCAGGGTCGCCTGCAGGATCGCGCAAAAGGCGGTGCAACGCCGGCATCACGTCTTCGTCAACACAGCCGACGAAGGCGACGCCAATCGGCTCGACGATCTCCTGTGGACGTTCTCCCAGGGCAGCTTCATTCCCCATGTCGTCGCCGGGCGGGGCTTGCCGGCGGACGGCGAAGAGCCGGTGGTGATCGGCGCCGGCAGCTCGAACGGCGCCAGCGATCCTCCCACGGAGGCTGGCGAACGCTGGGACGTGATGATCAACCTGGCGCCCGACGTGCCCGGCTTCTTCAGCCGTTATGCCCGGGTCGCGGAGATCGTCGACGCCGATCCTGACCGCAGAAGCCAGGGGCGCCTGCGTTACCGCTACTACCAGGAGCGGGGCTACAAGCTGGAAACGCATTCGCTCTGACATCGTCATGAACGCTTCCAGGAAAGGCTACCGACCCGAAGAAATCGAGCCCCGCCAATATCGGCGCTGGGAGCGGGCGGGCTACTTTCGGCCGTCCGGGCACGGCGAGAGCTACTGCATCGTCATTCCTCCGCCCAACGTGACCGGCACCGTGCACATGGGCCACGCGTTCCAGTACACCATCATGGATGCGCTGATCCGCTACCACCGGATGCGCGGCGACAACACGCTCTGGCAGATGGGAACGGACCACGCCGGCATCGCGACCCAGATGGTCGTCGAGCGGCTGCTGGATGCCGAGGGCAAGACTCGGCGCGGTCTGGGGCGCGAGGCCTTCGTGCGCCGGGTTTGGGAGTGGAAGGAGCAGTCCGGGAACACGATTTCCAGGCAGATCCGGCGGCTTGGCGCTTCGGTGGACTGGTCTCGCGACCGGTTCACGATGGATCCGGGGCTCTGCGAAGCCGTCACCGAGGTCTTCGTGCGGCTTTACGAAGAAGGGCTGATCTATCGGGGCAAGCGGCTGGTCAACTGGGACCCGGTGCTGCATACGGCAATTTCCGACCTGGAAGTGCTGGTTGCTGAGGAGACGGGAAAAATCTGGCGGTTCCGCTATCCGCTGCTGGACAGCGACGACTGCCTGGTGGTCGCCACCACCCGGCCCGAGACGATGCTGGGCGATACGGCGGTGGCGGTACATCCCGAAGACGAGCGCTATCGGCGCTATATCGGCCGGGAAGTGCGCCTGCCCCTGGCCGGGCGAACGATTCCCGTCATTGCCGACGACTACGTGGACCCCGAGTTCGGAACCGGGTGCGTGAAGATCACCCCGGCGCATGACTTCAACGACTTCCAGGTGGGGCAGCGGCATGGCCTTGCGGCCATCAACATTTTCGACGAATCCGCCGCGCTCAACGACGCCGTACCGGAACGGTTCCGCGGGCTGGACCGTTTCGAGGCGCGGCGCAAGGTGCTCGAAGAGTTGCGGGCCAGGGGGCTGGTGGACGGCGAGCAGGACCACAAGCACATGGTCCCCCGGGGCGACCGCAGCGGAGCCCTGGTCGAACCGCTGCTCACGGAACAGTGGTATGTGAAGACGGGCCCGCTGGCGGAACCCGCAATCGCGGCGGTGGAGGACGGCAATATCCGCTTCGTGCCCGGGAACTGGTCCAAGACCTACTTTGAATGGATGCGCAATATCGAAGACTGGTGCATATCCCGCCAGCTTTGGTGGGGACACCGGATTCCGGCCTGGTACGACGACGAGGGACACCTTTACGTGGCCCGGAGCGAGGAGGAGGCCCGCGCCAGGCATGGGATCGGCCCGGAGATTTTGCTGCGGCAGGACGAGGATGTCCTCGACACCTGGTTCTCCTCCGCGCTCTGGCCGTTTTCCACGATGGATTGGCCCGCGGGCTCGAGGGAACTGGAGACGTTCTATCCGACGCAGGTCCTCGTGACCGGATTCGACATCATCTTCTTCTGGGTGGCGCGGATGATCATGATGGGACTGAAGTTCATGGACGACGTACCGTTTTCGGATGTCTACATCCATGCACTCGTCAGGGATCAGGCCGGGCAGAAGATGTCCAAGTCCAAGGGCAACATCCTCGATCCGCTGTTCATCGTCGACGGCGTCGACCTTCAGACGCTGGTCAGGAAACGCACCGAAGGCATGATGCAGACGCATCTAAGGGACCGTATCGAGGCCAGCACGCGGGAGGAGTTTCCGGAGGGCATCGCAGCCTACGGGGCCGACGCGCTGCGGCTCACATTCGCCTCCCTGGCTACGACGGGGCGGGACGTCAGCCTGGACATGGGCCGCGTCGAAGGCAACCGCAATTTCTGCAACAAGCTCTGGAATGCCGCTACGTACGTCTTCTCCCGTGTGGAGGCGCCGCTCCCGGACGAGCGTGTGGAGTACACCGTGGCGGACCGCTGGATTCGTTCGCGGCTGCGTTCGGTCATCGTGCGATATCAACGCGCGTTCGCCGAATACCGCTTCGACCTGGCGACCCAGGCGCTGTACGAGTTCACCTGGCACGAGTATTGCGACTGGTACCTGGAGATGACCAAGACCGTGCTGAACGACACGGAGGCGACACAGGCCAGGGTTCGGGCCGCACAGCGATGTCTGGTGGAAGTTCTCGATGCACTGCTCCGGCTGCTGCACCCCATCATCCCGTTCGTGACTGAGGAATTGTGGCTGGAACTTTGCGGGCGAACCGGCCGGGACAGCGCCACCATCATGCTGGAAGCACAACCCCGGCCCGAGTCTTTCGCATGCGATGAAGAGGCCGAAGCGGAAATCGACTGGCTCAAGGCGTTTGTCATGGGCGTCCGCCAGGTTCGGGGGGAAATGTCCATCGCTCCCGGCAAACGGCTCCCCGTACGGCTGGCAGGCGCCACCGGTTTGGACCGTGCGCGCGTTGGCCGCCACGAAGCGCTGCTGAAGAGTCTGGGCCGCCTGAATGACATCGGCTTCGTCGACTCCGCGGACGCCGTTTCCGGCGCGGCCATCGCGCTGGTGGACCGGATGACCATCCTCGTCCCGCTGGAAGGCCTGATCGACATGGCGGCCGAACGCGCCCGGCTCGGCAAGCAGATCCGGCGGGCGTCCGACGACCGTGAGCGCAGCAGGAAAAAACTCGCCAACCCTCAGTTCGTCGCCAACGCGCCGGTGGCGGTCGTGGACCGGGAACGGCAACGGGCGGCGGCGCTGGACGAGCGGCTCGCGCAGCTCAACGAGCGTCTGTCTCGCCTGTCTCCCTGAGGGCCTCGTCGATCCTGGCCGCGAAAATGACGGCGTCCTCGCGTCCGCCGTGGGCCTGGTAGTAGGAAGGACGCACGCCGATCTGCTCGAATCCGGCCGAACGGTAGAGATTCATCGCTGCATCGTTGGAAGGGCGTACTTCAAGAAAGGCGCGCTCGACGCCCATCGCCTGGGCGCGCGTGCACAGTGCGTTGAGCAACTGCCGGCCGAATCCCTGTTGTTGCAGTTCGGGGTGTACGCAGAGGTTCAGGATATGCGCCTCGCTCGCGGCCACCGACATGATGGCATAACCGCTGACATCGCCATCGGTCACCAGCACCAGGCATTGGTAACCTGCCAGGAGGCAATCCCTGAAAATGCCCGGGCTCCACGGAAACTCGTAGCTGGCCTGCTCCACCGCAGACACACCTCGCAAGTCCCTGTTGGACATGTTGCGGATCTCGGTCCGCGGTTGAAGCGCGGCGCTCATTCCGGGGTCCGCAGCAGGCGCTTCACGACCTTGAGATCCTCCCACGACTTGGACTTTGCCAGCGGGCTGCGCAGCAGATAGGCCGGGTGGTAGCTCACCACCAGCGGCGTGGCGCCGGCGCCGTACTCGAACGTGCGGCCGCGAAGCCGGCCGATGGGCGCGTCGGACTGCAGGAGCCATTGCGCGGCGATCCTGCCGAGCGCCAGGATGACCCGCGGCTGCAACAGTTCGATCTGACGTTGCAGGTAGGGCGTGCAGGTCGCGGCCTCGTCGGACTTCGGGTCGCGGTTGTTGGGAGGCCTGCACTTGAGGATGTTGGCGATGTAGACGTCCTCCCGAGCCAGGTGGATTGCCGCCAGCATGGCATTGAGCAACTGCCCGGCGCGGCCCACGAAGGGTTCGCCCCGGCGGTCTTCTTCCGCCCCCGGCGCTTCGCCAATGATCAGGAGATCGGCTGTGCGGCTACCGGCGCCGAAAACCGTCTGGGTCCGGCCCT
The DNA here is from genome assembly GCA_009843005.1 of Pseudomonadota bacterium. Lineage (GTDB taxonomy): Bacteria > Pseudomonadota > Gammaproteobacteria > Steroidobacterales > Rariloculaceae > UBA6522. Next base: position 21,174 of record VYEH01000176.1, read on the forward strand.
GATGCAGGGCGCACTTGATGCAGGTGCGTACCTCCTCCTGCAGTTCGCGCCAGTCGACTGCGCGCTGATGCCCGGGAGCACCGGGGGCACGAACCAACTGGACTTCATCGGCTGGCGGTTCCGGGTTGGCTGCGTGACGCTGGACCCAGACGGGGATGCCCATCGCCTCGAGATACTGCTCCCGCAACCCAGGAATGGTCATCGGGATCCTCGGAGCCTTTCATGGGCGTGAGCTTAGCATGGTTGCACGGCCCCGATTGACGCGCCGGCGAGTCGAATAACCTACAATGCGCGGGTCCGAAAACAGGCAAGGGACGGCATGCGGCTTTCTCAACTACCGCTCACGACTTTCAGGGAGGCGCCCTCCTATGCGGAGGTGGTCAGTCATCAGCTCATGCTGCGTGCGGGTATCGTGCGACCGCTCGCATCCGGACTCTATAGCTGGCTTCCTCTCGGCGTTCGGGTGCTGCACAAAATCGAGCGGATCATCCGCGAGGAGATGAACCGCGCCGGGGCGCTGGAGGTCTCCATGCCCGGCGTCCAGCCGGCGGAGTTGTGGCGGGAGTCGGGACGCTGGGAGGACTTCGGCCCCGAGCTTCTGAGGCTTCAGGATCGCCACAAGAGGGCATTCTGCCTGGGGCCCACCCACGAAGAGGTCATCACCGATATCGCCCGAACCGAGCTGAAGAGCTACCGGCAGTTGCCCGTCAACTACTACCAGATTCAGACGAAATTCCGGGATGAGATCAGGCCCCGGTTCGGCGTCATGCGAGCGCGCGAATTCGTGATGAAGGACGCCTATTCGTTTGACCTGGACGAAGCAGGCCTGGAAGAGGCCTACCAGGTCATGCGTCGCGCCTATTCCCGGATCTTCGACCGCCTGCAGCTCACCTACCGCATCGTTCAGGCTGACTCCGGCGCGATCGGCGGCAGCCAGTCGGAGGAGTTTCATGTGCTCGCCGACTCGGGCGAGGACGCCATCGCCTTTTCGGAAGCCGACGGTTTTGCCGCCAACGTGGAAACGGTCCCGGTGCTGACCGAAACCGAACAGCTCCGGCAGACGCCCACCCAGGACCTGCAATGCGTCTCCACACCGGGCGTGCGCAGTATCGCCGATCTCTGCGAGTTCCTCGACATCACGCCCCAACAGTGCCTGAAGACCCTGCTGGTTGCCGGAACCGAAGCGCCCGCCGTGGCGCTGCTGCTGCGGGGCGATCACGAATTGAATGCGTACAAGGCCCAGGCGCTGGATGGGGTTGCCACACCGCTTCGCATGTTGTCCGCACCGCAGGTGGAAGCGGCTGCAGGTGTCTCTCCCGGATCGCTGGGGCCGCTCGGACTGGAGTTACCCGCCTATGTCGATCAGTCGGCAGCACTGATTGGCGATTTCTCATGCGGAGCCAATCGTGCCGAACACCACTACACCGGCGTGAATTGGGACCGGGACGTGCCCCTGCCGTCTGCGGCGGACCTTCGCAACGCCACTTCCGGGGATCCCAGTCCTGCCGGCGGAGGACCGCTCACCGTCGCCCGCGGCATAGAAGTGGGGCACATCTTTCAGCTCGGCACCAAGTACAGCGACGCCATGGGCGCCACCGTGCTGGACTCCGGCGGCCGTCCCCGCAGCATGCACATGGGCTGCTACGGGATCGGCGTGACACGGGTTGCGGCCGCGGCCATCGAACAGAACAACGATGCGCGCGGCATCATCTGGCCGGACGCCATCGCGCCGTTCGACGTCATCGTCATTCCCATCGCCCTGGACAAGTCTTACCGTGTGCGGGAAGCCACCGACCAGGTCGCCGGAAAGCTGGAGGCGGCAGGACTGGAGGTGCTGGTGGACGATCGCGACCAGAGGCCCGGCTCCAAGTTCGCGGATGCCGACCTGATCGGGATACCTCACCGGCTGGTGATCGGTGAGAGGGGCCTCGACCGCGGCGAGATCGAGTACAAGGCGCGCCGGGACGATGCGA
>VYEH01000176.1:23156-25440 GCA_009843005.1 Pseudomonadota bacterium
ATTGCGCAGGACTCGTTGGTGGAGTTCGTGGCAGCACGTGCCAAAAGTCCCGCGCTGCCGGACTCCTAACGCGCCTGACCCACGTTTCCGGCCCGACCGCAGTCAGAGGATCCGGAATCCCGGGGCGACGGGATCGTTCCACTCCTGGACTTCCACGCCCGTCACCCGGGCGCCGGAAGGCCCGTCCCACAACCACGCGCAAAGTCGGGCAATCGCCTCCGGATCGCCCGCCGCGATGACTTCCACCGCACCGTCGGCGAGGTTCCGGGCCGAGCCCCGCAACGTCAGTTGTTCGGCCTGGCGCGCCGTGGTCACCCGGTACCAGACGCCCTGTACGCGCCCGGACACGATACAGCGAACAGCTTGCTCTTTCACTGCACTACTTATGTGAATCGGTTGATTGGTGGCGGACAGTAACAATCCCGGATCGGGCCGCTATTCCGGGTTGGCCGCCTGGCTGGCCTGCAGCGCTTCCACGGCGCGGCTTCTGGCCTGAATCGCAGTGGTTTGGGCCAGCGTGTAATAACGAGCGCGAAGTTGGGTTTCGGCCTGCTCGAGCAGGCGTCTGGCTTCGTTCAACTCGTCAGGCGCCAGGGTTGCCGCATTCGATTCCTCCGCCGCGGCGATCGCCTGGCGAGCGTCGCTCATCTCCTGCACCGGAGGACCGGCGACACATGACGCAATCGTCAGCGTCAGGAGTATGATAGCGCCTCGAAGTCTCATTTATTGGCTCTGGCGTGCCCAAGCGGGAACGTATCAGGCCCGCCGGATTCTCGTCAAGCTGGCAGAGCCATCCCGGGTCACGTTTTCAGACTCGAGGGAGGACATGCGTGAAGCCCAGAATCTATCACAATCCCCGATGCTCCAAGTCCCGTGCGACCATTGCGCTGCTTAAGTCCAGGGGCGTTGACATGGACGTCATCGAGTATCTCAAGACGCCGCCGGATGCTGTCGCGCTGACCGGCCTGCTTGAAAAACTGGGAATTCCCGCCCGGGATCTGGTCCGGAAGGGGGAACGCGCGTTCAAGTCGTCGGGCGTGGATATCGAGACCGCCAGCGAGACCTCTCTCATCGAATTGATGACGGCCCATCCGGTGTTGATCCAGCGTCCCATCGTGGAAACGGCCGAGGCCGCGCGAATCGGACGCCCTCCGGAACAGGTTCTGGAATTGTTCTAGCGCTCTATCCAACTGATAATGCCGCATCAGTTGGAGAGAGCGCCAGACCATGCCCGCCGACGCCAGAATCCTCGTCCTCTACTACTCCCTCAATGGAAGAACCGCGGAGCTGGCGCGGTATGCCGCGCGGGGGGTGGAAGCCGCCGGGGCGGAGGCCATCGTTCGCACCGTGCCGCCGGTGTCCACCACGGCCGAGGCCGTCGATGCCTCGATACCGGGCTCCGGCCCGCCTTTCGCCTCCGTAGAAGACCTGTCCGGCTGCGACGGCCTGCTGCTTGGAAGTCCGACCCGGTTCGGCAACATGGCGGCCGCGCTCAAGTACTTCATTGATTCCACCTCGGGGCTCTGGTTGAAGGGCGCCCTGGCGGACAAACCCTTCGGCTTGTTTACCAGCACCGGCTCGATGCACGGCGGGCAGGAAACGACACTGCTGTCCATGGCCCTGCCGCTGATCCATCACGGCATGCTCTGGACCGGAATCCCCTACACCGAACCGCAGGTGACCGCCACGCGCACCGGCGGCGGGCCGTACGGGGCGTCCCACGTCAACGTTGAATGGAATCGGACGCTGTCCGAGGACGAGCGGGCGCTCGCCACCGCGCTGGGACGGCGGGTCGCCCGGCTCGCCGGGGCCTTGATGCCCTAGTTTCCCGTCCCGGAATTTCCTGTCGTTACAGCGCAGCGAATGGCGCCGGCTGCTAGTTGCGCGACATCAGGAACCGCCGCGCCTCCTGCAGGCCGGTGAAGGAATCGCGCCCGTCCCAGATGGCATTGAGAATCTCGTACTGCTCCGCGGCGCCTTCCGCATCGCCCATCTGCTCCAGGGCTCTGGCCAGACCCAGCACCGAGCGAGGCCTGTTGGGCATACGCAGTAACGATGTCTCGAACTTGGCCGCCGCGTCTGCCGGCCGCCCCAGTTCGAGCAGAATCTCTCCGTACAGCTCGTAGGCCGGCTTGACCGGGTCGGCCGCCCCGTTGGGCGGCCGGATCGTGGCGACAATCGCAAGCGCCTCGTCCATGAATCGAACGGCGCCGTCCGCGTCGCCCTGGGCCAGGCGCACTAGGGCCGCCACCTCCTTCTGCATGACCTGAACCCAGCGCTGCCC
>VYEH01000082.1 GCA_009843005.1 Pseudomonadota bacterium
CCCCTGGAAACCGACGTTGGGTGCTTTGGCAATCTTTTCCGCCAAGCAGCGCGCACAGAGAATCCTGAAAGACACCCAGCTTGTGCGATCGGACAATTTCACCCAGCTTCTCAAGATTTCCGTGTACGACGAAGACGGATTGAGCTACAAGCTGCCGGACAGCGTTCGTGCTTCGCAGTCGTCGGAGTGGTGATCGCTCCGGCGCTGTTCGTCGTGAACCGAATCCGCCTGAGCCGCTCGACGGGCAACCGCCGGGAACCGCGGATCAACCCGCCGCGGCGACGGGATCGTCGCTGCAACCATCAAGCTCGATCTGCACGGTGACGTGGCTGATGTCGAAGCGGCTGGCCAGGCGGGACTGAATCGCCGCAATCGCCGAATCCGGGTGGGCGCTCTCAAGGATGCGGGCATGCAGCGTCAGCAGCGAATGCTCCTGCGACAGCGACCAGGCATGCACGTGGTGCACGTCCTGAACCACGTCCACGCTCGCGACCAGGTCCCGGCCGATCTCGCGGACATCCAGTTCGCCGGGAGCGCCCTCCAGGAGCACGTGGGCGGCGTCCCTGAGCAGGAACCACGCGCTTCGCAGCACCAGCAGGCCGACAAATACCGAAAGCAGCGGATCGATGGTTGTCCAGCCGATGGTCATGATGACCAGTGCCGCGGTGACGGCCGCCGCCGAGCCCAGCATGTCGCCGAGTACGTGCAGCAGGGCGCCGCGGACGTTGAGGTTCTGCCGGTCGGCGCCTTGTAGCACGGCGAACGCCGCAATATTGACCACCAGGCCGAGCACGGCCACCGTCAACATGGGGCCGGCAAGGATCGGGGCGGGATTCAATACCCGGTCGACGGCCTCGAAAAAGATCCAGCCCACGACGATCACCAAGAAGACGCCGTTCGTGTAGGCCACGAGAACGGGCAAGCGGTGGTAGCCGAAGGTGCGGGCGCGGTCGGCGGGGCGGCGGCTCAGCTTGAACGCGATCCAGGCGAAAAACAGCGACACCGTATCGACGAACATGTGCGCCGCGTCGGCCAGCAGCGCCAGGGATCCCGAGATGATTCCGCCGATCACCTCGACCACCATGAAGCCGCCGATCAGCAGCAGCGCCCAGAAGATTCTCCGGACATTCCTGCCGTGTGCGTCTGGCTTGAGTGAAACGGGCGCGCCCATGCTTTACTTCCGGGCTATTCCCGATCCCATTCCCGCATGATCGGTTGGCCGTTGTGCCGCATGGTGTCCATGTAGGCCGACAGGAGTTCACGGCCGGGCAGGCCGCGGCGCTCGATGTCGGCCACCCAGGCGCCGGCCAGGTCCGGAACCGAGGCAGCCCAGGCGCGGCGCTGCTCGTCGGAGAGCGCGATGATCGTTCCGCCCAGCGCCTGGAAGGAGGTCATCGCCTGCTCGCTTCGGCGGACGGTTTCCAGCGCCAGGGCGTCCCGGTAAACTACCGCCGCCGCAAGCAGCGCACGGCGCACTTCCCCGGGCAGCCGCTCCCAGGTGCGTTCGTTGGCGCTGAGCGCGACCGAATTCACCGCGCCCAGACGGGCGTCGACCAGGTAGGGCCCGACCTCGTAGAGCTTGTAGGAGACGATCGCCTCCGGCCAGACGATGGCCCCGTCTGTCAGGCCGGTGGACAGGTTGTTGTAGAAGTCGACCAGTCCGGCGCTCACCGCGACCGCATCCAGGCCCTCGAAGTACAGCAGGTTCATGCCGACTCCGGACATTTTCAGCCCGCGGAAATCGCCGAGCGCGCCGATCGGCCTGCTCATCAGCGCCTGGTAGGTATCCACCAGCCCGGCCGCGACCAGGTAGACCTGCCGGTAGTCCCGCCAGAGATCCCGCAGGGCGGGGTAGCGGTCATGCAGGTCGCTGACGGTCCGCACCACCAGCCCGATGTCGGTGGTCACGAAGGGAGTGACGTAGCTGATGTTGTAGAAGGGAATCTTGTCGGCGTGGAACGGCGTGGTGATGATGCCGATGTCGGCCACGCCGTACTGCACGGCCTCGAAGGCGCCGCTGGGCCGCGTCAGGCTGCCGAAGGGCGTGTTCCAGTCGATCGCGTAACGGCCTCCGGCAGCGAGCAGCCGGTCGGCTTCGGGGATGAAGTGGGTGAGGAAGGTCTCCACCCACAGTGCTGTGGGCGGATAACCGCTCACGACCGTGAGGGGCACGGTCTGTTGGGCGCTCGCGGCGGCGCCTGCCAGCAGCAGGGCCAGCGACAGTGCCGGCGAGTATCGGCGTCGGCGCCGGTTGTCCGGACGAGAGCAGGGCATGCGCCGGTGCTCCATCAGGTTGACGGAGCACCGGAGTCTAGCAGGATTCGCGGCGGATTCGCCGTGTTGACGCACAGGGACAGGACTGTTCCAGCCAACCCCGTGGAATGCGTGCCAGTGCTCCATCAGGTGGATGGGGCACTGGTCCGCCTGAACTATAGTTAAGGTTGGATCGGCCGGCCCGATGTTGGATGAGGGCGCGCCAGATAGTAGAGTTAGAGAAAGGTATGCCGGTTATTCCAATCGGTGAGAAAACGAAAAATGAGGGTCTGTCCATGAGCCGCTTCCACGCACGCATGTTCCATGTTGTATCCCCTCCGACGATCGGCCTGGTCGCTGCCGGCGCCGCCATCGCGATGTTCTCGGTGACGGCCAACGCACAGACCGGTCTTGTCTACGACACCGAGGAAATCGCCGGATCGTCCCTTCCGGTTGCCTACCACCTCGTGGAGACCCATGACGGGCTGTACACGGCCATTGGCCTGCGCACGCCCGAGGGCGACGGGCCGTTTCCCATCGTGCTGTTCGCCTCCGGCAACGGCGGCGAGGGCCTGGGCTACGTCCGCGACTACAGCCACAATCGGAGCTGGACCCAGGAGCAGTTCCTGGATGCCGGCTACGCCGTCGCCTGGCTGCGCTACCGTCAGGAAGTCGAATCGCCGCCGTACGACGGCACGCTGCTCTCCGACCGCCCCTGGTCCGGACGCACCGTGTTGAATCGGCCTCCCTTCGAGTACGAGGATGTCATCGCCACCATCGAATACCTCAAATCCCTGCCCGAAGTCGACGCCGGCCGGGTCGGCTACATGGGCATGAGCCACGGCGGCGAGATGCTCATGAAGATGGCCAGCGTTTACGGCGGCATCGCGGCGGGGATCGCCAGCGAACCCGCCTCGGCGGCGTTCCTGGCCGTCGGGGCCATGGATCTCACCGCCCCCGCCGACCGGGACGAGCCCGAGACGGCGGACGCGTACGATGCCGAGTACCTGGCCGCGAAAATGGAAGCAACACGCGCACGCATCGACAAGGACGTGGCCATGGCGCGCATCGCGCCCATCGATCTGCCGATCTTCGTGCAGGGCCGCGACCGGGACCACAACCAGGACGTCTTCAGGCTCAACTACGAGTTGCTGGAAGAGGCCGGCAAGGACGTCGAATGGAAGACCTACGACCACGAGCTGCACGGTTTCGCCTATGTGCAACGCAACGCCGACGGCGAGTACGAGCCGGACCCGATCCAGCTCGAAGTGGTCGCCGACTCCATCGCGTTCTTCGACCGGAACCTGAAATAGCCGGGCCGCTCCGTTCCAGCAGTCGCGTACTGGCGGTGGATCCAATCGAAGCACGCGGCGCTGCGCGATTGTCGGACGGTTCCGGCACCGGACCGTGGGAGCAGACAGGAGGACAATGAGATGACCTTGACGACCAACCGGAGAGAATTCATCGCGGCGGCATCGGCCGTCACGGCACTTTCGGCCCTTGGGGGCAACGCCGCGCTGGCCCAGGAGTCCATGCCCCGCCGGCCCATCCCGTCAACCGGCGAGATGCTCCCCATCATCGGCCTGGGCTCCAGCAAGGTGGTCTCGGAGGTCTCCGAGAACGGCACCGAACCCCTGGCCGCGGTGCTGCGCGCGTTGCGCGCCCGCGGCGGCAGCGTCGTCGACACCTGGCCCCGGGACACGACCGATGACGCCGGACTCGGCCAGGTGCTGGCCGAGCCCGACCTGCGCGACAGCCTGTTCGTGACCACCAAGGTGCACCTGGAAGGCCGCGAAGCCGGAATCCAACAGTTCCGGCAGACCCAGGAACTCTACGGCCGCCAGACCCTGGACCTGGCGCAGATCATGAGCCTCACGGACCTGGACACCCATTGGCCGAGCCTCATGGACTGGAAGTCCGCGGGTGACGCCCGCTACATCGGCGTCACGGTGTCGAACGCCAATCTCTACGCTGAACTGGAAGCATTCCTCCAACGCGAAACGCCGGACTTCATCCAGATCAACTATTCCATCTCCGAACGAATGGCCGAAGAGCGGATGCTGCCCATGGCCGCCGACATGGGCCTTGCCGTGCTGATCAACCGCCCGTTCATGAACGGCTTCTACTTCGATGCGCTCGAAGGCGTCCCGCTGCCCGACTGGACCGCCGAGTTCGACTGCACCAGCTGGGCCCAGTTCTCCCTGAAGTACATCGTCGCCCACCCCGCCATCACCTGCGTACTCACCGAAACCAGCAACCCGGCCCACATGGACGAAAACGCCGGAACCGCCTTCGGCGCGATGCCCGACGAAGCCGCAAAGGCGAGGATGCGGGAGTACATCGACAGCGTCTGAACCCGACGGACAGCAAGCCACCCCGACCGCACCCCGACGTTGCGTGGGCGATCGGGGAAACAGGACGGCGGCGACCATTCAGCCATCCTCCAACGAATCGCCGATAGTCGTGCCGAACCAGGATTAACCCGACATACCCAGTCCCATGGCCCGCTGCAGCGCTTTGTAGTTTCTCTTCGCAAGTTGAAGTTCCGGGTGCTCGTGCCCGGTTCGAGCACCAAAAGCGATAAATATCTCCAGCGCGTGCCGCATAAGCGGCTCGGCTTCCTCAATTCGATTGGTGTTGTATAGCAGCCCCGCCAGGTTGCTCAAGCGAATCGCCACGGTGGGGTGGTGGTCGCCGAAAGCGGCCTCATCGATTTCCAGTGCTCG
>VYEH01000208.1 GCA_009843005.1 Pseudomonadota bacterium
CCGGGTCGGCAACCGGAAACGGGCTGGAAGTCCCGGTACGTGCCAGCCCCTCAAATATCTGCAGGGGCAGTTCCATGTCCGACGCGACCGAAGCCAACTCATCGAATGCATCGAATGCAAGGGCATCCAGTTCCTGCGCCGTGTCGAAGAACAATTCCTCCGCCCGAACGTCGCGGTATTCGGCCTCGAGTTCCTCTCTTACGGCTTCGAAGGTACGAATCTCGCCTTCACGTATCTCGTCCAGCCGGATGATGTGATAGCCGAACTCGGACTTGACCGGCCCCCGGACCTCGTCGAGTTCCATGTCGAAGACGGCATCCTGGAACGCACCCGTACCGCGACTGAGCCATCCCAGGTCACCCCCCTGCCCGCTGGTGCCCGGATCCTCGGATACTTCGGCGGCGAGATCCTCGAATGCCTCGCCGGCATCGAGGCGCGCCAGGACATCCATCGCGCGGGCTTCAGCCTCCGGGTTTTCCTCGATGGAACCGATCAGGATGTGCCTCGGGCGGCGGTCTTCATCGGTCTGATACCGAAATTGTTCCTGTTCGTAAAATGCTTCCAGAATCTCGTCGTTGACTTCGATATCGCTGGTGAAATCTGCCCGGGTGAACTCCAGGTATTCGATATCGACGCTCTCCTCGGAAAAAAAACGGTCCTTGTTGGCCTCATAGTGCGCCAGCACCTGCGCCTCGTCGACTTCGACCCGTTCAAGGAAGGCGTCGGCGGGAAACAATGCATAGGCGACTTCCCGTTCCTGCTCGAACAACTCAATATAGCGGGCGAATTCGGCCGGCGTGTAGAACGCCGATACGCCGACGCCGCTCTGCAGGTCGATCAGGCCCAACTGTTCCCGCTGCTGCTCTTCGAACGCCGTGGGCGAAAGCCCCGAAAACATGAGCTGGGACCTGTACACGTCCATGGAGAACTCGCCGCTGACCTGGAACTCGGGCATGGTTCGAATGGCCTGGGCCAAGCGTGCGTCGGAAACTCGGTAGCCTTCCGATGCAACCCGCTGGGACAACGCCTCGCCCTGAATCAGATCCTCGATGACCGACAGCCGCAACGCCCTCTGCAACTCGTCGGTCAACTCGACACGATAGAGTTCCTGGTACTGGCTTTGCTGATTCTGCAGCGCCCGGTCGAACTCGACCAGCGAAATGTCTTCACCATTGACCTTGGCCGCAAAGGTGGTGCCCATGATCGTGGGATCCACGCCCCAGAAAATGAACGCCACCGCGATGAGCGCGAGGATGATCCCCGCAATCCATCGGCCTACACCTTCACGAATCGACTGAAGCATGATGATCTCGCATTGAGCCGAATTGAAAAAAACAAGGACAGATTTCCGTCAGGCGAAAATCTGTCCTTGACCGATTGGCGGAGTGGACGGGACTCGAACCCGCGACCCCCGGCGTGACAGGCCGGTATTCTATCCAGCTGAACTACCACTCCGGTTGGTGGGTGCTGAGGGGATCGAACCCCCGACCTTCGCCTTGTAAGGGCGACGCTCTTCCAGCTGAGCTAAGCACCCCCGGGAGAGAGCCCCCGGGTAACGGCCGGTCAGTTTACGGCATCCTGCAGTGCCTTGCCAGCCTTGAAGCCAGGCACATTCCTGGCAGCAATTTGTATGGATTCCCCTGTTCGTGGACTACGACCGGTGCGTGCAGCGCGGTGTTTCACGCTGAATGTCCCAAAACCCACAATCGATACCGAATCGCCTGCCTGCAACGTCGAGGCGATGCTGGACACAACGGCGTCCACGGCGCGACCTGCGTCAGCTTTTGAAAGATTGGCAGCCCCTGCCACCGCCTCGATGAGTCCCGCTTTGTTCATTCCGTTCCCTTTTTTAGAGTTTCAATCTAGTCCGAAAGACGCGAGTTTCGCGCCCACACCTATCTCGCGTCCTTTGGGTTTACTCCTTGCTACGCAAGCACTCGGCACACAATCCCGTGCCCGCACGACTATATACCAACTGCTGAATTCGCCTGTCAATCCGACGCCCGCCACCAGTCCAGTTTTCAATAGCATTTGAACGATTTGTGACCGGAGCGACAGCCGGCAAGACCCTTGAGCCGCGAGCCCATAGTTTATATCAAATCAAGGCGCGCTTGAGCCATTGTGCCCCATTTTTGGCGGTTTTTTTGCAGGGCGCCCTCGGTACGGGCCGGCATGAACGAAACTTGTGGGGCTGGACGCCGGTGCCTGTTCCAATTGATACGCACTTGTTCAGTTGGATGGCGCAGTGGTGCTGCGTCAACCTGAAAATGTCGCAGCACTAGTGAGGCAGGATGGCCTCACTCTTCTTGGCGTCCTCGGGTTGCGTCTCGTGCTTCTCGGCGGAGGGCGAGTCGTCGCGATTGGGCGCCGGCGAGTACTTGAGTGAAAGCTCGATCACTTCATCGATCCACTTCACGGGAACGATCTCCAGCTTGTCCTTGACGTTCTTGGGTATCTCCACCAGGTCCTTGACGTTTCCCTGGGGGATCAGAACGGTGTCCACACCACCGCGGTGCGCCGCGAGTAACTTCTCCTTCAGACCACCGATCTTCAATACCTCGCCTCTCAGGGTGATTTCGCCGGTCATCGCCACGTTGGACCGTGCCGGTATCTCGGTCAGCGCCGACACCAGCGCGGCGCACATGCCGATTCCTGCCGAGGGCCCGTCCTTGGGCGTGGCGCCCTCCGGTACATGGATGTGCACGTCGGATTTCCGGTGAAACTCGCCGTCGATGCCCAGCACGTCGGCACGGCTGCGAACCACCGTCATCGCCGCCTGTATGGATTCCTGCATCACCGCGCCCAATTGCCCGGTATGGATGAGCTTGCCCTTCCCGGGCACGATGGCGGACTCGATGGCGAGCAACTCTCCGCCCACTTCGGTCCATGCAAGTCCGGTGACCTGGCCGATCTGGTCGTTGTTCTCGGCGCGGCCATAGGTGTGCCGCTGCACGCCCAGGTACTTCGCCACGTTGCGGTGATTGACCCGGACGATACTGGAGCGCGGGCGCAGCAACAGCCTCTTCACGACCTTGCGGCAAATCTTCGACAGTTCGCGCTCGAGGTTTCGCACCCCCGCCTCCCGGGTGTAATAGCGAATCGCATCGAGAATGGCCGAGTCGGAAATTCTCAACTCCTTGTGTTCGATGCCGTTGTTCTTCATCTGCTTGGGAATCAGGTACCGCTTGGCGATATTCAGTTTCTCGTCCTCGGTATAGCCGGGCAGGCGTATGACTTCCATGCGGTCGAGTAGCGGCGGCGGTATGTTCAGGCTGTTCGCGGTACAGACGAACATGACCTCGGACAGATCGAAGTCCACTTCCAGGTAGTGATCGTTGAATGTGAAGTTCTGCTCCGGGTCGAGCACCTCCAGAAGCGCTGATGACGGATCCCCGCGGAAATCCATGGACATCTTGTCGACTTCGTCCAAAAGGAAGAGCGGGTTCCTGACCTTCACCTTGCCCATGTTCTGCACGATCTTGCCGGGCATGGAACCGATATACGTTCGCCGGTGCCCACGAATCTCCGCCTCGTCACGCACGCCACCCAGGGACATGCGCACAAACTTGCGATTCGTCGCGCGGGCGATGCTCTGGCCGACCGAAGTCTTGCCGACACCCGGCGGGCCGACCAGGCAGAGAATGGGCCCCTTCAGCTCGCGGACACGCTGCTGCACGGCGAGGTATTCCAGGATGCGTTCCTTGACCTTGTGCAGACCGTAGTGGTCTTCTTCCAGCACCTGTTCGGCCTTTTCCAGGTCGCGCGTTACCCTGGTGCGCTTCTTCCAGGGAACCTTGACGAGCCAGTCGATGTAATTGCGCACCACGGTGGCTTCCGCGGACATGGGCGACATCAGCTTCAGCTTGTTCAGTTCCGAACCGGCCTTCTCCTTCGCTTCCTTGCTCATGCCGGCATCGGCGACCTTCTTTTCCAGTTCGCCGAGTTCATTGGGCGCATCCTCGATTTCGCCCAACTCCTTCTGAATGGCCTTCATCTGCTCATTCAGGTAGTACTCGCGCTGGCTCTTCTCCATCTGCTGCTTCACGCGGCCGCGAATGCGTTTTTCTATGCGCAGCAGATCGATCTCTCCTTCGATCAGGGTGTGAACGTGCTCCAACCGCCCCTTGACGTCGTGGATCTCCAGAATCTTCTGCTTGTCCACCAGCTTCAGCGCCATGTGTGCGGCCACCGTATCGGCCAATCGTCCCGGCAAGTCGATGCCCGCCAGCGTGGTCAGAACTTCCGGCGGAATCTTCTTGTTGAGCTTGACGTACTGCTCGAATCGCGAAATGACGGAGCGTGACAGCACGTCCATTTCCTTCTCGTCGTAGAGGCTGTCCTCGTCAAGAATCTCGAACGCCGCGGAGAAACACTCGTCGATCTCAAGCTGCAGAAGACGTGCGCGCCGCCCTCCTTCCACCAGGACCTTGACGGTTCCGTCCGGCAGCTTCAGTAGTTGGAGGATGGTAGCGATCGTGCCGACTTCGTAGAGATCTTCCTTGCCGGGATCGTCAACGTCAGCCTGAGTCTGCGCGACCAGCAATATTTCCTTGTCCGCGGCCATGGCCTGATCCATCGCCACAACGGACTTGTCCCGACCGACGAACAGGGGGATAACCATCTGCGGGTATACAACCACATCGCGCAGGGGAAGCACCGGCAACCGCTCGATGCGCGTATGTTCCAGACCGGTGGTGTCTTCCAAGTCAAGCTCCCTGAATCGGGGGGTTCCCGCCATGCGTACCTATATTGGGGTCCATACCACCAATACTCAAGTCCAGGAGCCCATTCGACAGACGGGTGTTCGCCATCGGAGCATCCGCGCCATGCAGCGCGGTCGGGTGCGCTAGTCGCCGACGGCGGCGGATTCCTTCGACTGGTAAATCACGTACGGCTTGTTTTCGCCGGTGACAGCGGCTTCATCCACGACCACCTTTACGGCGCTCTTCATGGACGGCAGGTCGTACATGGTGTCGAGC
>VYEH01000456.1 GCA_009843005.1 Pseudomonadota bacterium
GTGTTGGAAGCAAACTCGGAAATCTGGCGCCCTCCCGTCGGACCGCGCTGGTACCCTGCGAGACTCCGAAATACGATCGTCAGGAAATCGTAATCGTAGTATGAAATCCCGCCGCCGTAACGGAACCGGTTCTCGCCAGGAGACGCATACCGCATTTCATAGTAGGTTTCCGCGATGTCGGTGGGATCGCGCTCGAAGCCGGCGCTCTGCAGCTGCCCGTTCACGACTTCGCTACCGTAGAGATCGGAATCGGTACCGCGCTCGTAGAACTCATCGGACGTGAATCCCATGGCGACAAGCGAGCCGCCATTATCGAAATCATAGGTCAGCTCTGCCTCCGTACGCTCGCGCTGGTTGCGTACAAACGGTTCGTCAATGCCGATGTCCGAATAGTTGTAGTCGTAGCTCTGTTCCCAGGGCTGGACGTCTCCGACATAGGCGCACGCAACGGCGCCCATACCGGCTATCCCACAGGACGTCGCAGGGGAATCCGGATGTAACTGGCGCCTGTCCCCGGGCGCATTGTCAACACCCCGCGAGACTGTCGTCCACGGGTAAAAGTCTCTCGGGGTCTGCTCATGGTCCACGTCGAGATTCTTGTAGCGCAATTCCAGGCTCAACGCCTCGGTCGGCGTATAGACCAGCTTCAGGAGCGTATTTTCGGACGACTCACCGCCGAGGCCGAAACCTTCGTCGATCGTCACCCAGTCGCTTTCTCCGTCACGCTGTTTGCTCTCGTAGGCAATCAGTCCACCCAGAACGCCATCGACGATCGGCCCGGATACGATCGCGCCCAAATTGAAGAGGCTGTCCTGACCCAAATCGACGCTGATATCGGCCGCAAACGTGTCGCCGGGATCCACGGTTGTGAAATTGATCGCCCCACCGAAAGTCGACCGACCGAACGCAGCACTCTGGGGCCCGCGAAGCACCTCAACCTGATCGATGGTGTGAAACGGTACCGAGCCTTGTTGGCCCAGGATCGGCATCCCGTCCAGAAACGTCGTGACCTTTTGCCGATACGTGGCTATCTCGTTACTGACCACTCCGCGTATGGCCGGTGTCGCGGCATTCTGGTCGAAGCCGGTGTCGTAATTGAGGCCCGGCGTGTAAGCATACAGGTCCCGGGCCGACAGAATTCCTGCCTGACGCAACCCCTCTCCGGTGAACACGGAGATCGCGCCGGGCACTTCCTGGAGGTTTTCCTCGCGTTTCCGCGCGGTAACCACGATTTCCTCCAGTTGAAACTCCGTGCCTTCCTGGGAAACGGCAGGCGCGACCGGAACCAACAAAGTGACAGCTGCGAAAATGCAGCCCGGACTGTATCGAATCATTGGCTTCTCCCGAATTTCGACATCTACAGCAATATGTCGGCATTTTGCAACATCTTGATTGCTTCATTCTACCGGGAGATTGTGGAGGAATTATGGAATCGGAGGTCTTGTAACGCTTGTCGCGCACAGATGCGAAACGCACGGGCAAGAAGCCCGTGCGAAGACCTTCCGAATTCAGCGGGCTGGATTCAGCCCTCTTCTGCCTCGCTCAGGTCATCGACATACACGAGCCCGGCGCGCGCCAACGGTTCCCGCATGCCGTAGATGTCCAGCGACAATTCGCCCGACGCCAGACGTTCGCGCTTGTCTGCTTCATTGGCTTCCCGCGCCCGAGCGGCTGAGAGAACGCGCTCGACATATTCACGCGGGACAATCACCACGCCGTCATCGTCCGCGACAATGACGTCGCCCGGGTTGACCTGCTCCCCACCACACACGATCGGAAGGTTGACGGAGCCCGGAGTCGCCTTGACGGTACCCTTGGCGGATACCGCGCGGCTCCACACCGGAAACTGCATCTCGGTCAATGTCGACACATCGCGACAACCGGCGTCGATGACCAGTCCCTGAATACCCTGCGCGCGGTAGCTCGTCGCCAGCAGGTCGCCGAACATGCCGTCCGTGTTGACCGCGCTGAGGCCGACGACGACGATATCCCCTTCCTGCGCAAGTTCCGGCGCAACATGAAGCATCCAGTTGTCCCCGGGATGGGCGAGCACCGTGATAGCGCTGCCGGCGATGCGCGCGCCGGCGTAGATCGGCCGCATATGGGGATGCATCAGCCCGCTGCGTCCCTGGGCTTCGTGCACCGTGGCCGTACCCATTTCGGCCAGCCCCCGAATCAGCGCGCGGTCCGCCCGCGCGATATTTCTCACAGCCAGGTTTTTCAACTTCATTCTCCAGGGGAATCCGCCAACGGGCCGGGGCGCCAAGCTTAATGGAACCGCGCCAGGCTGTCATTGGCAGTCCGGCGGCATGGCTCCGCGACGTGGTTCCGGGAGTGCGGGCGTTGCGTTGCGGCGGTTGTGCCATTAGCGTACGGCATTCGCCCGCTTGCCCGGAGGTACCGTTGAGTTCAAACGCCTCGCCATTGCGACACCTGCGTGTCGTGGAAATGACCGAAGCCCTTGCGGGGCCCTACTGCAGCATGCTCCTTGGGGACATGGGCGCCGACGTCATCAAGATCGAGCGGCCGGGCCGCGGCGATCAGTCGCGCGGTTGGGGACCGCCCTTCGTCCAGGGTGAAAGCGCCTACTTTCTTTCCGTGAACCGAAACAAGCGCAGCATGGCATTGGACATCAAGGACTCCGAGGCGAACGCGCGCCTGCGGCGCCTGCTGGGGACGGCCGATGTGTTCATCACCAACATTCCCCGAATGTCGTCGCTGGAGAGGGCCGGCATCGATCCGGGATCGCTGCGGCGCCTCAATCCGCGCCTTGTCTACGCGGCCATCAGCGGTTACGGCCATACCGGGCCGAAGGCGGGGCGGGGTGGCTACGACATCATCGCCCAGGGCGAAGCCGGGCTCATGGCCGTCACCGGGGACGAAACTTCCGCCCCCATCCGCTTCCCCACGCCCATGGCGGACATCACGGCGGGCATCTATACCCTGATCGGCATACTCACCGCGCTCTACGCTCGCGATGATCGCGTCAGCGGGACCGGATGCGGTCAATTCGTGGATGTCTCGCTGGTGGACTCGCAAACCACGTGGCTCGCGAATCTCGCGGGCAGCTACTTCGCCACCGGCGAACACCCGCGCCCGCTCGGCAATGTCCACCCGACCGTGACGCCCTACCAGCCTGTGTGCGCCAGGGACAAGATGCTGATCGTCGCCGTGGGCACCGAAAAGCTCTGGGCCCAATTCTGCGATGCAACGGGGCTGAACCACGCCATCATGACGGACCCAAGGTTTGCGACCAATGCAGACCGCAACCGGAACCGCGAAGCGCTGATCCGGATCATCGAGTCAAGGCTTGCAACCGCGGATGCCGCCGATTGGGTGGAACGGCTGGTCGAGCGGGGCATACCAGCCGGACCCATCAATCTACCGGACGAAACGCTCAACGACGAACAGCTTCGCGCCAGGGGCATGATCGTGGAACTGGATCATCCCCTGCTGGGTGTGGTGAAATCCCTCGGCAATCCGATTCACCTGTCCGGAAATGGACCCAGCTACCGGCGCTATCCGCCGCGGCTGGGTGAGCACACCGACGAGATTCTCGCTGAACTGGAGGCGGAGGCGGAAGAGGTACAGCCATGACATCGAACCAGGAGTCACGCCGGGGCTTTCTTCGATATCTTGCCGCCAGTCCGTTGCTGAGTGCGACTCCCCGCGCGCTGGGTCAGTTCGATTTCACCCAGACCGCCACGTTGCTCTCCTCGCCCGGCGAAGCGGTCAATGTAATCGAATTCGAACCGGTGGCTCGCAACAACCTGACGCTGGCACACTATGTCTACATGGCGTCGGGCGTAGATGGCGGCGCCACGCTCGCAGCCAACCGGTCCGGGTTCGAAAAATTCCAGCTGCGGGTTCGCCGCCTGGTGGACGTTCGCGAAGTGGATACGGAAATCGAGCTTTTCGGGACCCGGCACGCGTTTCCGATCGTGCTGGCCCCCTGCGGCACACAGCTTGCGTTTCATCCCGAGGGGGAACTCGCCACCGCACGAGCCTCCGGCTCCCGGGACTGCCTGCAGATCATGTCGACCGTGAGCAGCTTCGGTGTCGAAGACGTAAACGCCAGTCGTGGGGCTCCGGTCTGGTATCAGCTCTATCCCACGGAGAAATGGGAAGTCACCCAGGGACTGGTCCGCCGTGCCGAGGCTGCCGGTTGCCCGGCCATTGCCGTGACCGTCGACGTGCCGGTGGTCAATCGCGAAGCCATCGCACGCTTCCGACGCGATACCAATCCGGAGTGCCTGCCCTGCCATCAACCGGGGCTTGAATACTCCACCAGTAAGCGACCCATGTTCGACGGACTGGACATCAGCGGGCTGAACAGCACCAGCAGAGCCCAGAACCTGACCTGGGACTTTGTCGACCGGCTGCGCGACTTCACGACAACGAGACTTCTGCTCAAGGGCATCGTGACCCGCGAGGATGCCAGTCTGGCTGTGGAGCACGGAGTGGACGGAATCATCGTCTCGAATCATGGCGGTCGCGCCGAAAACAGCAACCGCGGCACTATCGAATCCCTGCCGGAGGTGGTCGACGCCGTCGCCGGAAGGATTCCCGTGCTGGTGGACGGCGGCTTTCGCAGGGGGGTGGACGTGTTCAAGGCGCTTGCCATCGGCGCCGACGCGGTCTGCATCGGCCGCCCCTACCTGTGGGGCCTGAGCGCCTTCGGTCAGGAAGGGGTGGAAACGGTACTGGACCTGTTGCGGCGCGAACTGGTGGTCATGATGCAACAGGCCGGCACCACCAGCCTCGATGCGATCGACCGGAACTACCTCGTCGGCTGAACCTGCTCGTTCAGATAGTTCCGGAAGACCTGGCCGACCTGCGCGTCGCGCAGCCCGTACTCCACCAGGGCCTGCAGATAGCCGAGCTTGGTGCCGCAGTCGTAACGCACTCCTTCGAAGGCCAGTGCATGCACGGTTTCCTCCTTCATGAGGCTCGCGATTC
>VYEH01000116.1 GCA_009843005.1 Pseudomonadota bacterium
CCCAGATCTCCACCGGGACCGAATCGGTGGCGGTGTTGTCGCTGTTCTGCGCGGTGATCTCGAATGACAGGTTTTCGCTGGAGTCCACGGTGGGGGCGGTGAAGGACGGGGTGAGCGAGTCGGTAGAGTCCAGCGTTACCGAAGTTCCGGCAGTCTGGCGCCATGTTGTGGTGGACGCTTCGCCTTCGGTAACCGCCGCGGACAGGGTGACCTGGGTACCCGCGATCACGACTCGACCGTAGCCGGCTTCAACGGTCAGGGGACCCGATGGCGCGGGCGTAGTGGTGGTAGGCGGTGGGGTTGGCGGGTTGGTGGATTCGGGTTCGGGCACGCCGGAGCCTCCGCCGCCGCCGCAGGCGGTCAGGAGCGCAAGCGTGGCAAGTGCGAGAAGGCGCGAATTCATGCTTGCTCCGACTCGGAGGAGTACTGATGATACCTAAACCATCCTCAATTCCTTCTCTCCGCCACAACCAGCAACTTCCTCCGGTAAACGCTGATGGAATGGTCTGCGAGGAACTTACGCAGCGGCCATTTCTTTACCGAGAAACCATACAGCCGCCGGAACAGGCCGACCGCGTACAGGAGCTTGACCTGGCCGTAGGTCCCCGGAGGGCAATTGGTCAGATAGCGCATGTCGCCGCCGTGGAGGTATCCCCCGAACGCCGTCGTCAACTTTGAAGCAAGCGCGCCGGCCAGCGGCGAGACAAGGGGAATGTGCGCTCTCGACACCCAGCGAAGGAGCCACGCGATCAGCGCGACGAACTCGCTCGAAGGCGGCAGCATCGTCACGCAATCCGCCGAATTGACCAGCCTGTAGACCGGCGTCCTGATTTCGGCGATCCAGTCGTCGTCCCCGACTCGCGGCGCCCCGAAGCTGTAGCAGGCCGCGATGCCGCCCGGATGCGCCAGTTTCTTGGCGGCGACGGTCGCCACCGCTCCGCCTAGGCTGTGTCCCGTCACGTAGAGCGGCTTGTCCGCATGCGGCGGGGCGTTGATGGCTTCCTCAATCATCGACCGTACGTTCTCGAAGGCGTCGTAGAAACCGGAATGCATTTTGCCGCCCGATTCGCAGGCTCGCTTGTTGGCTCTCACATCCGACTTGATGTCCCGGACGCTCATCGCTTCGGTCCCCCGGAATGCCAGCACGATGAAGCTCTCGCCGGACACCAGTATCGCCTGGGTCCCGCCCCTGTCGAACGTTGCCGAGAGTTCCAGTCTCAGGGAGTACAGCGAGCCCTCAAGGATGCTCCGTTCCTCCTCGGCGTTGTAGGCGACGCTGTTCATGAGTTTCAGGAGGGACGCCTTGCGGCCGTCGTCGATCAGCTTCGAGATGTTTTCCAGGAACCACTCCTTTTGGTCGCCGCTGGAAAACAGGGGATTGAATCTGAGGTAAGCCAGCTCCGACAGGCACGCCATGAGCCAGGCGGTTCTGTCGCTGTAGGCCTGGCGGTAGGTTGGGAGGGATTTGTCGAGCAGGTCATTTGCGCGATTCCGTTCGCTCACGTTCATGGTCATGGTTGTCTTGCTCCACGAAATTCAATCTTGTTGTTTGGCCAAAACACCGATAGCCTGACGGCCCGGGCCGGCAAGCAGCGGATTCTAAACGAGCAATGACAAAGATACTTCTGGCGGCGGCAGGCTATGTCGTGATTGTTTTCCCACTCGCATTGGGTTGGCATCTTGGGCTCTTCAAGGAGAAGTATCAGGCCTTCGGTTATTTCGAAGGGAAGCCGAATGTACCCACAGGCCTGGCAGCGATTGTGATTCAGGGCCTCGTCCTGGCATTGATCTATCCGCTATTTGATTCAGGCAGTGTCGGCTTTGTACGAGCCTTTCAGTTCGCAGGCCTCATGGGGCTGTTTTTCTGGACGTCGCATGTCCTGGCTCTGGTTGCGAAGCAAAATGTGCCAAACGCGCGCGGCTTTATCGTCATGGAAACGGGGTATCTCGCCACGCAGTTCGGACTGTTCGCGCTCGTGCTCGGCTTGATCTATCGGGGCGTCTAGTTCAGCCGGCTGCATCAAGCGCCTCCCGCGAGATGCGCCGAAGCGTCTTCGCGTCCATTGGGTCCGCGGGGGGATTGCCACACAAGGCTCAAAGGGAGTATGCTATTCATAACTTCATACAAGATGAACATCATGGCCCGAACAACGATCTCGATGCCGGAGGACCTCGCCCGGATGGCGCAACGCGAGGCGCAGCGCCGCGGCGTGAGCCTTTCGGCCGTGGTTCGCCAGGCTCTCGAACAACACCTTTACAGGTACCGCGGGCGCAAACTGCCATGGCAGGGCATTGTGAACCGCGGCGTCCCCGCCGCGCGGGACCTTGACGCGGAACTGGACCGCGACTGGGCGAACGACATTGTTGGTGATCGCTGACAGCGGTCCGTTACTGGCATCGGTTGACGTTGCGGACCCCGATCATGCGGCGTGCGTCAAGGCCCTGTCAGGAAGCGGCGCCGACATTGTCATCCCGGCGCTGTGCGTGGCCGAAGTAGCCTATTTCCTCGGTAAACGCCACGGAGCGCAAGTGGAAGCCCACTTTCTGGAAGGGCTAGCGAATTTTCCAGTGATTGCCCCGGATCCGGACGACTGGGTTCACATAGGCGGTCTCGTTCGCCAATACGCGGACTTGCCACTCGGCACCGTGGATGCCTCCGTGGCCGTCCTGGCGATGCGCCTCGATACCAACCGGATCATCACGCTCGATCACCGGCATTTCTCCGTCCTTCGAAACCCACAAGGCAAGCGATTCGAGCTTTCTCCCTAGCGTGCCTGCTCGGAAAGTTCCTGGTAGCGACAGAATGCGTTGGCCAGTTTCATCTGCCGGGGCGTGCGGCACTCGGGCGAAAACAAGGCCGGGTTTGCGACAAGCACGCTGAGGCATCGCGCCCTTGACGTGGCCACGTTGAAGCGGTTGAGGCTGTACAGAAACTCCATGCCGTGCGGCGCTTCCGCCGGTGTCGATGTTGCCATGGAGTAGAAAACGACAGGCGCTTCCTGGCCCTGAAACTTGTCTACGGTCCCGATGCGCGCGCCGGGCAACCGCTGCTGCAGTTCGAAGACCTGGGCGTTGTAGGGCGCGATGATGAGAATGTCGTCCGGAGCGAGGGGACGCCGGTTGCCGTACCGGTCGATCCAGCTTGCAGGTTCATCGAGCAATCGCCTCACCAGCGCAGATACCGCTTCCGCCTCTTCCGGCGACGAACTCTGGTTGCCGTCGTGTTCGACGGGAACGAAGCGCAGTCCGCTACCCCGGATCGGGCCGTTCGAGACGATGCGCTGATTCTCAAGACCGGGACGAGACTCAAGCCGGCCTTCGTAGAACATCTCGCTGGTGAATTCGCTGATCTTCGGGTGGAGCCGCCACGTTTGTTCCAGGAACAGACCGCGATCATCCGGGATCGTCTGGTTTCCCGCCAGGATGTGGTCGAGCGCAGACACTGCCGTCCCGTCCGGATGGCTACCCTGAATGGGTTGCTCCAGTTGTTGCGGGTCACCTAGCAATACGAGGCCGGCGCCGGCATGAGAGATGGCCAGGACATTGGCCAATGACATCTGAGCGGCTTCGTCCACGACCAGTACGTCAACGGCGCCCTCCGCCTCCCGTCGCGACCAGAGCCACGCGGTGCCGCCGGCGACCTGGCAACGATACCCAAGGGCCTTGAAGACTTCGGGGTTGCTGGTGGTGAATTGAAGGCGGGGAATATTTTCTTCCCCTTTGGAGACCTTTTGAATGGCAGAGAGGCGAACTCGTGTCTCCTCCGCGGCCTTCAGCACCTCGTCGAGCAGATTGCGGATCACCTTGTGGCTGTTGGCCGTGATACCGACTCTGGCGCCTGCCGCTACCAGCGCGCATATCATCCGCGCACCCGTGTACGTCTTTCCCGCCCCGGGCGGGCCTTGTATCGGCAGGACGCCACCCTGCAACAGGGGCGCGATCCGGACCGCCGACTCCACGGTGGTTTCACCGGCGAGGCGCAACGGCGCACCGCCAGTGCGCGGACGTTCCCTGAGCAGCAGGTCGCGGGCAACACGATACTTGCCGCCGTCGCCGACAATCCCGCTCAACGCAACATGTACTGCGATTCGCAGCAGCGAATACGCCAATACCTTCGCATTGACGTAATCGTGGGCAAAGACTGCCGGCGGGTAGTCGAGCGCGGCGGCCCTGCTCTTCCGGATGTCGACGGTGTGCTCGCCAAAGGCGATTTCTTCCAACCTGCCGAAACTTCCTCCACCCACGCTCTTCAGCGTCATGCCGTCCCGCAGGTCGGTTTCCTGCGCCGGAAACCGGTAGCGATCCAAGGGCGCCGCGAATGTCCCGCCGACCGTGTCCACGTATTCCAGCCCGGCCAGTGCGCCACGCTCGTCCAGCAGGTCATCGGCAGAGAGGTCGCTCAGCCGGAAATACTCCCACCAGACCGACTTGTCCTCCCGGCGGTGCCAGTCGGCGATGTTCGCGAGAATCCAGCGTGCCTGTTGTTCTGTCGTGCGATCCTCGATGTCTACCGGCACATCCTCGGCCAGGCGCGCGTTCAGCAGGTCGATTTTCTGCTGCCAATCGCTGATGGCCGCGCTGGGATCGCCTTCGCCGAACGCCGGCCTGTCTATGCTCGCTCCTTCGGCAATGAGACTGGAACGGACATTTTCCAGCCAGTCCCGGAGACTGCGCGTCGAATCGCAGTCGTCCCGGTTATAGCCCTGGACCGTCGACTTGCCGTCGTCGGTCAGCCCCTCGATATCGTCCGTCTCGAGGCACGCCTGCACGTGTGCCAGGGCGTGGTTGGCATCGGGCAGGTCCACGTCCCTTCGGAAGCCGTGGAACTGCTCGAGATCCTTGAGCGAATAACTTTCCACGCTCGCCCGGATGCCGCCCCGCACGACGCCGAGCAGGTCCACGAACATCCCGGCGCGCAACATGCGGTCGATGTCTTCCTCGCGTGTGGCGTACCGGCC
>VYEH01000182.1:0-2652 GCA_009843005.1 Pseudomonadota bacterium
GCGAACGAACGAGGAAACCTCGGTACCGACCTAGTTCATCGACGTCTTCACATCCCGGAAGGGAGCCGTGGCAGCTTCCGCCCAGCCGCGGTCGTAGGCTGTAAACGACCATTGCCGGCCCATATTGGCCAGTGAATTGTCATTGTCCGTGCGGGGCATCTCGGGCGGAACGAACGTGTCGTCGCTCCCGGCCGCACCGTTATCCGACGAGAAGATGATGACCGTGTCGTCAAGTTCACCGGATTCTTCAAGGAAGGCCACAAGGCGGCCGATGTTCCAGTCGATGTTCTCGACCATGGCCGCGTAGATTTCCATGGCCCTTGCGAGCTTTGCCTGCTGTTCGTCGCCGAGATCGCTCCACGCGGGCGCAAGCCCCTGGTATCCGTCCAGCAATAGTCCTTCCGGAAGCACGCCGAGTTCCGTTGCGCGGGCAACCCGCGCTTCGCGGAATATGTCGTAGCCTTCGTCGTATCGTCCCGCGTAGCGGTCGATCCAGTCCTCGGGCGCCTGCAGCGGCCAGTGCGGCGCCGTGAGCGCGAGGTAGCCGAACCAGGGCGCGCCGTCTTGCAAGTTGGACGAAATCTGCTCCATCAACTTGTCGGTGAAGAGGTCCGTCGAGTACCAGTCCTCGGGGAGCGTGACGCTCACGCCGTTCTCCAGCCAGGCGCCTCCGGGCGCGAATTCCGACACCGGAGGAAAGTTGCTGTGCGCCAGGTGGTTGTCCACGGGCGGGCCAAGGGCGAACGACAACTCGAATCCCCGGGCATGGGCGCTCTCTTCGACGGTGATCCCCAGGTTCCATTTGCCCGAGATGTACGTGTGATAGCCCGCGGTGCCGAGGCGCTCCGGCATCGTGGCGACATCGGGCCGCAGGATGTCGTTGTGAATGATGACGCCGGCTTCGCGACTCGTCGTGCCGGACATCAGGCTTGCCCGGGTCGCGGCGCAGTAGGGCGCGGAATGGAAATTGGCCAGGCGCACGCCTTCGAATGCGAGTGTATCCAGGTTCGGCGTCGAGATCTCTCCACCGAATGCACCCAGGTCGGTGTAGCCCAGGTCGTCGGCGAGGATGAACAGGATATTCGGACGATTGTCTTCGACCGGCGTGGCAGGGGCGGCGGTGGCTTCGGGATCAACGACGGCTTCGGGTACATCGGAAGGCGATTCACTCTGGCATCCCGCCAGCACCGCCACCGACGCTGCTGCAGCAACCATCGTGCCGCTGATTTGAAGGGTTGGAGGTCTCATGAATTCAGTTCCGGGTTGTAGCCAGCGCGTGAGTGTATACGAATGGATAAAGCCTGCGGTGCCTGTACGCAAGATTTGCCTGTGTGGTACCGGGTTCGCCGGGTTATGCGTCCGGCAGTGGCGGGGCAATGCCTCCCCAATTCTCCGGGGTGTCTCCCTTGTGGTCGTAGATATTCCTGCCGTTTCTCACGAAGGGGACCGCGAGGTTGAACTGCTCGCCCGTCTCGGAGTGGTGGAGCGGGGCAGGCGCGTACTGCGGCAGGTAGACGCGCCTCATGGCGCGGGTGGTATTCGTCCCGCTGCTGTGGAGGTTGAAGCTTGAAAACGCAATGACGCTTCCCGCCGGCGCCTCGACCGCGATGCCGGGATCGTCTCCCGTGTAGCCGAAAAGGTCGTTAGTCTCCGGGTCCTTTGAATGCGTGATGATCCTGCCCTTGGTACTGCCGCGGGAGTGGGGCAGCAGGTACACGGTGCCGTTGCTTTCGTCCACCGCGTCCAGCGTACACCAGCAGGTCAGGTAGGGTTCATGGACAGTACCGGGATCCATGAACTTGACGTAACCGGAATCCTGGTGCCACGAGAACTTCATGCCCTGTTCCGCGCCCTTGACCACCCATTGCTCGTTGAACAGATAGGCATCGCCACCGATCGTGGCGCGGCAGACCTCGGCCATGAGGTCGCTGAATATGAAATCCGGGAGTCGCGGACTGTAGCGATACAGGTTGTTGACGAAATACCGCTTGCTGCGACGCGAAAGCGCCTCGCCGGAAACCAGCCCATGATCCATGCGCGCATCCATGTAGCCCAGAAAATAGGAGCACTCCTCGCGCCGCTTCTGCAACATGTCGCTCGGGATGAAGTTTTCGAGCACAATGTAACCTTCCTCGGCGTACAGTTGCCTGTCCGCTTGGGACACGAGGTCTGAGCAGCGATTCGACATAGATTGCGATTCCGGAATGGGCGATGAATTTGTCACCCATTTACCAACTCGCGCGGGCGCTCGTCAACCCTTGAATCTCTGCATACGTATGTATGCCAAATGTCAATTGTGGATATGTAGAATCGAAATGCTTCGGTGGGCGAGAACAGTGCGGGAGAATCCGGCGATGGCAGTGAAATCAACGGACCAGGCCGGTTTCTACGCCGAGCACGGCTATCTGATCGTCGAGGACCTGCTGAGTTCGGACCAGTTGGCGGTGCTCGAGGCCGACCTCGTCAAGCTGGCCCGGGGCGGCTACGCAGTGGACGGCATCAACTCCGTACCGGCCGTTGTAGACGACGCCGATGCGCTCGAACGGATTCTCTGCATACACATGCCGCACTTCGTTTCGCCGGTTGTCAGGCGATTCACGACGCATCCGAAGCTCGCGGACGTGCTCGGCCGAATCGTCGGCGCGCACCGGC
>VYEH01000182.1:2662-4479 GCA_009843005.1 Pseudomonadota bacterium
CCTGCAGGAGGGACACTGGAACGGCGGCGTCAAGTGCATGCAGTCCATGTTCTTCGCCAAGCCGCCCGGCAAACCCGGTCAGGCCTGGCATCAGGACGAATGCTTTATCCCCACACGGGACCGCAGCCTGTGCGGAGTCTGGATCGCGATCGACGATGCGACCCTCGACAACGGCTGCTTGTGGGTCATTCCCGGCAGCCACCTTGCCGGTACCCTTTATCCACTCAGAACCCACGACCGCACAGAAGAGTTCGACCCGGCGCCGGAGAGCTACGGCTTCGACTGCCGCGGTGAAATCCCTGTCGAGCTGCGAGCCGGTTCCGTGCTGTTCTTCAACGGCTATTTGCTGCACCGGAGCAGGAAGAACACGAGCGACCGCTATCGGCGCGCCCTGGTGAACCACTACATGAGCACGCAAAGTCCGCTTCACTGGTGTCTCGGCGAAGAGTTGGCGGACGGGTCGAAACATGGATCCGACAACCGCAGCGTGCATCTGGTTTGCGGCGAGGACCCATACTCCTGGCTCGGCTATACGATCCCGGCGAACCCGGTCTATCTGCGCGAATACAAGGAAGACGGTGGCGAATCCAGGTACTGATCGGCAGGTTGCTGCAGTCGGCGATGTCGCAGACGTCGTCGTTGGAACCGCCTATATCGGTAGTGCGGGTGTGCGAAGAAGTGTCCTTTATTTGATCGCGGCGGGGTTGCTGGCCTGTGCCACCCTGTCCGGAGTCCAGGCTCAGAATCCGGGTCCGATACCGCAAGTCACGGTGGACGAGTCCGCGCAGGCGTACCGGCGTATCCATGTCGATGTCGAATACGCACCGAACGAGGCCATCGCCGGTTTCGAAGTCTGGTTTTCGGACTCTACATTCGTGTCGATTGACGCCGCCGAATTGCACTCAGTAATCCGCGTGGCCGAGACCGGGAATCTCGCGCGGGAGTCGGAAGGCGGAGCCTTCGACGAGTGCTGGAGCGACGGGATCCCGGTGTATCGCGACGGAGCCGGTAACCCGGTGGTGGCCCCCGGCGCATCGAGCTGGTCCTGCTCATTGAGCGGCATGATCCCCGGCGTCGAACAATGGATTGCCGTTGTACCGATCGGCACTGACGGTGCACCGCTGCTCGACGTGGAAGGGCTGGAGCCCGTCCCCGGGAGGACCGACGTCCCGGACGAGCGAACGCCCCCTCCGGACACGCGGCCGGTCACCTACGCGCTGGGTTCCGTCATCCTCTCCGCCATCGCGCTGCTTGCGTTCCTGTACTGGCAGGATATCCGCCGCGGACGCTCCCGGAGCCGGCTCGCGCATCTGTACGTCGCACCCGCCCTCATCGCCCTGGCGACGTTGACCTTCTACCCGATTCTCTACGGCGTGTGGCTTGCCTTCACCAACGCGGATCAGACACGACTGGGTGATGAGGCGTGGGTCGGGCTGGCCAACTTCATAACGGTCTTTGCCAGCCCGGGTTTGTGGCGTGTAACGCTGTTCACCTTTGTCTGGGCCATCAGCAACGTGGTCGCACACGTCTTTCTCGGGCTGGTGCTCGCGCTGGCGCTGAACACGTCCGGACTTCGGGGCAGGACGGTCTATCGCACGGTTCTGCTGCTGCCCTGGGCGATCCCGGGGTACATCTCGATATTGGCCTGGAACGGCATGCTGCAGCCGGACGGACTCTTCAACGCGGTCCTTGATACCGGCATCGATTTCTTCGCCGGCGCGACGTCCGCCCGGGTCACGGTCATTCTCGTGAACATCTGGCTTGGGGTGCCGTTCATGATGATGATGCTGAGCGGCGCCCTGCAGGCCCTGTCGGCG
>VYEH01000182.1:4586-4913 GCA_009843005.1 Pseudomonadota bacterium
CCGAACCTCAAGGGCACCCTGGTACCGGTCAGCCTGCTGAGTTTCATCTGGACGTTCAACTCCTTCAACACGATCTACCTGCTGACGCGCGGTAACCCCTACGTGGCATTCGGTGAACCCGGAGCGACCGATACCCTGATCACCTACGTGTTCGCGGTGGCGTTCGAGTACGGGCGGTACGGTGTAGCCGCGGCCTGGTCGGTGTTCGTGTTCCTGATGCTGGTCGGATTCTCGTGGGTGTACCTGCAACGCACCCGGGCGACGGAGGCAACCGCATGACTACCCGCACGCTGGCGGAGCAATGGTACGTGCCGGCCGAAATTCGGG
>VYEH01000227.1 GCA_009843005.1 Pseudomonadota bacterium
GTTCTACCGCATACGAAGGTCGACATCGGTCCAGCTCATCGATCATCACGACGAGCGGATGCTCCTTCTTCTTCCACAGGTTCTCTGCCGTCTCGTGTAGGGTACGGCGAAACTTCCTGATCGAATTTTGCGCTTCGCTGTATGCGTCCAGCTTTTCTGTCACAAGCGACTCGAAAATGTCGCCGACATTCGTTAACGATGCGACGCCCAAACTTGCGCTGGCTAGACGCAGTCCAATGGGAACAGCTTGAACAAGCAGCTCTTTCGTCAATTCTTTCGTGCGGTCTATCTTCTTTTCCAGCGACTCATCCGCGTAGTCCTTAAGACCTCTAGTCAGTTCGCCGGAGAGAGCGAGAAACGGCTGTTCCGCAAAGTCGGTTTCCCACGCGTTGAATTCGACAACAGGAAATTTAAGATTGCGAAGGTGTCTTGACCACATCCTGAGAAACGTCGTCTTGCCGTTCCCCCACTCTGCATCGAGCGCCAATACGCATGGACCCTCAAAATTTGCAATCAATTCAGTGAGTATCTCAACCGATTCCTTCCGGTTTAGCAGATCGTCCCGGAAGGGTTCTTTCTCCGGCACCTCTATATCGTGTGGTTGAGTTCGCATTCCCATGCTCGATTTTCTCCCATGCAGCAATACAGGCCGCGAGTTAACCCGATCTAGCGTAGATTGGGAACCCTATCCTCCAGTTCCACGCAACCGTCGGCGCCAACATCGTCACCCCATTTTTGCCTGCTATCAGAAATGAGCCGGAGCCGCAGGCTGCCAGGAACGAGCTTGGCGTGTTCTCTGAGCCCGTAGCCGTTAACGGCGATCTCGATAACGAAGGCGTGGTGCAGTAGCCGGCCCAGGAGCATGGCGGCGACCACGGTGTCGCTGAACCTCGCCCCACTCGCTGAAGCCGCGGTTGAACTCAGACATCTAACCGGTCTTCCACAGCGTCCCTTTCATCATGCCGCTGTGCTTCTCGATCATAGCCGGCCGCAATTTTTTCGAGTACACGGTTCATATAGGGGTACTCAAACTTGAGTTGACTAGCCCAACCCCGGTACCTCGCTGCCAGTTCTCGCTCCTGCGCACCGCCCTTTTCGCGCAGATGAACGCCTCGCGCATTGTAGACAGCTATTGCGAAGCCCCGGCCCATCTCCGACGATCCCACTCGTTCTATTGCCTCGCATACAGCAATACCGGGCCAAACTCCCTCCGCTTCGGCGTCGGCTCGGGATAAGAGCTGACCAATTTTCTGGTCGCCGATCTCAGCACGACCGAAATCGGCACACAGCCGCCGCACTTCGGTTATCCAGTTAATCAGCGATTCTGCATCCACAGATCCGTTCGGCTTAGTCCCGGGAATCAAACCGATGCGCTCAAGAACCCAATGAGCAGACATGGCAAACTGCTTGCGCTCCGATTCCTTCACCTTCCAATCCCGAGGATCCTCCCTTCCATCGTTACGTCTGAAAGCCAGAGTAAGCAACCGAACGAAAAATTCGGGATCCTTTGCGACCTGCAATTCAAGATTCTTGACTCGGTACTCCCTGATTCCTAGAAGGGATACGAATAGGAATTCGAACTGCGCCATTTCCTCCTCGGTCACACTTGCTCGGGCATTGAGCGCATCTAGCGCCTTCGATACGTAGTACGGGTTGATCCGGTGTTCCCCCTCCGGCTCCTCATCCACCGTCGCAATAGCCAGAAGAAGGCGCTTGAGCCGCGAAGTTTCGACACGAGTCCAGTCGATTCTCACGGATTCAAAGGCGGCGCGTGGGCGCTTTGCCTCCAGAAATCGGTCAATGATCTCCGTCGTTTCGCCCTCGGTATACCGATTTGCTTGCGGTGCTACAACCTTCCAGTAACCAGAAGCAGCATCTTCTCCGTGTTTGGTCACCAGCCCCCATGTATCGGTGCTGAACGGAGCGCATCGAAATACGCGGACGGCCTGTTCGATCTCCGCACCCTTAACCACCTTGGAAATGATTCGAGCGCGTTCTTCCGTTTCGATTTTTCCCAGAAACCCGCCGATGAAGAAATCCATACTCCGTTGAACATCGCCTGTCACGGACAGGCATTGATTCAAAATGTCTGCGCGTTCTTCCGTGCCGACCGCGCAGGCCGCCAAGAAATTGCCGGCGATGTACTCGAAAGCGCCCCCGGAAAGCAACGCGACGATTCCATCAATCCCTCGTTCATCCCAAATTTCTCCCATAGCTTCCGTTCGATGCCTAAAAATATCCTTGTCATGCCTCTCATAAGCGGCTTCCATGTCCTCTTCATCCAATTCGTCTGCGGACATCTCAATATAGGAATTGGCAAAGAGCCACGCATTGCGAACCACGGGATCCGCCGATTGCAGTTTCCTGCGGGCGGCATCCACCCGTTCCCGCATGCTGGTAGACACGCCGTGCACTGCCCCTCGTCTCGTCAATACGGAGTCCCGGAGGCGCTTCGCGAGCCTTGCCTTTGCCACTTCGTCCGCTTCGGAAGCCGCCCAGGAATCGATCATTTCCCACACTCTCGATTGCTCGTCTTCGCGCATTTCGTCAATTCTCTCCACCAGATCGGCGAGCATGTCACCATCGTATTCCGGCCAATCCAGCACCAGTCGCAATGCCTCGCGTCTGAACCGGTTAATTTCCTCCCAACTCGTCAATGGTTGACCGGACCCCGATGCATCGCTGCGCCAACGCGGTCGATAGCTGTTGAATCCCATGAACGGCCCTGCACTGAACTCCTCAACGCAAATCTTCCAGCAAACCGACGGAAACTGAGCTCGGAGTTTTTCGAGCGACCTGACTCGGTCCTCAGTGGACGCGGCAGTCTGCGGCATCCATGATCGGTAAATCGATCCAAGACTATTGATCGGTTTGTTCGTCCAATTGTCCTCAATTACCGTTTCGGATAATCGCCCAAGTATCGGCCCGACCCGACCAAGATTCTTCCACGCAAGGCATTCAAGCGCCCACAACAACTCGGACCTGGCCGGCGTACTAAACGGGCCGGGTTCGGTCGGTTTTATGAGTTGGAGCACGGCTGGCTGCTCGCCCCGCAAATCATTCTCCAACAACCCGAGAATGGCGTCCGGCGCCGCTTCGGCGTAATACGGAAACAGGCTGCGATGCAGCAGCAATTTTTCGTACGTCAGTGGCGTGAGCAACGCCATGATGAAAGAGTCGACGCGATCCTTAGCGCCAATACCTATCCCGGGATGTAACAGGTTCTCCCCATGTACTGACAGGATTATTAGCGTTTCGCAGACACCCTGGCGCAAAGCCGCCGAATGGTCGCGCACTTTTCCGTATGCACCTGCCGCCCAACGCTCGTCTTCAGGCAATTCAAGCGCTGGGTCCGGCTCGGACAATACGCGTTTCGATATTGAGAAAAACGTATTCACATCCTTATCGATGATCTGCTTGCCAATCGCGTACAGTGCGTCCAGTTTCGATGCGACACCACGGTGCTGTCCCGTCGACCACACCGGTGAGTCGTCCAGATGCAATAGTTGGCGAATACTGACCGCAAATTCGTCATAGTCTCGACCGGCCAGCATCGACAGCACGCCCCGATCAGCCGCCGACGCCGCATCCCATGCGCCCGCAAGAGCGATTGGGATCAAGCGCCTGGCGGTTGCTTCCTCCTCAGCCCAGGTCGGCACCCGGATCGCGGGAATCTCCGACAGCCGGCGACGAAGAATCGTTGGTGATCGCCCGGACGCCCTCTCATGCTGTACTGCAATGTCGTTACTGATCCCCATTGTTGCCAGAGCCTTGATAAAACCGTCGTGGTCGAGCCTGTCCACAACGACATCTGGGTCGATTGCTACCGCGTTTCTGGGACGTACGATGATGCAATGCATCTCCTGATAGACCACCGCCAACTCATTTTCCATGTCGTCGTCGCTAACAATCGGAATGATTGGAACCGATGAAGCCACGAGTTTCCGAAGGGTGTGCGCTGACTTGATAATGACCGCCCGGTGTCCTTCTTCGGTTTTCTCGAACAGTACCGCGAGAAACGCGAGCGCTTCGTCCCTGGAATCGGCCGCTACCACCAACGGTCGTTGCGGATTTTTCTCCAGCCATTCGCTGAACGATTTGCCCCAAGCGCCGACCGAAGGCTCGAATATTGCTCGTGTTAGCGGAGGCTTGCTGCCTGAAGCCCAACTTCGCCAAAATCCATCGAGCGTCTGGCTATCTTCGAGCGGCGCACCGCATTGTTCGGCAAACCACAATTGGCCTGCTATCGACACCTCCAGCCATTGTTCGAGATCGCTTGCGTCATACGCTCTTACCGTCCGCCAGTCCCTCGCCGCTGACACTCGCTTGACCCAGGCTGATTTTCCTTCCCAGTTTCGAGGTGTGACAAAAATGAACGAGCACTTCTTTCTCTCGTGCGCAGGCATCGAATGTGTTCGGGCCAGATAGTCACTATCCGCTTTCCCTCCCGGGTTTTGGGTAACGCTGAACTCCCAGCATGCTTTTCCTTTCGGAATCCACGCGGTGGCCGCGCCCGCCACAGTGGTACCGTCCCATCCCTTGCGTTCGGCGTTGTCGTACCCCGGAAAATCAACCTCGGTCAGATCTAGTCCCGTCGAATGCACGAGCCTGCGCAACAACACCGCCAGCAGACTGCGTGCTTCCCGATTGCCCCTCGCCCACCCTTCAATCTGCCTGGCCGTAATCGCCGTTAGACCATGGACATACGCGCGGCCGGCGGCTTCGTCGTCTCGCGGCTTTCCAGCATCGAATTTGGCCTGTCGTCTCAGGAGGTCATTGCCATCAGCTCCGAATGTTGCCTCCAGCTTTTTCGCCATCGCCGCCGATAGAGAAATCTTTTCGTTGAGCAAATTGGACAGCGTGGGTCGACTGACACCCAGTTTTTTCGCCGCCTCAGTCACTGACATGCCG
>VYEH01000001.1:0-578 GCA_009843005.1 Pseudomonadota bacterium
TGCTGGATCTTTTAGCAAGCAACTGCCCTATAAAGGTGTCGGCCAGTCTAGTTCTCGTCTGAGGATTTGCAGCGAGAATACAAAATACAGCGTCGGCAACATCCCCGACCGTCTTTCGCTTGGCCTGATAGCCTTGATATTTCCCGATAAAGCCGTATGGGTCTAGCCCCGCTCGAATAGGGACGACAACGATTTCCCTCCCTACCGCGATCCCAACTTCGTGGTCAGTCCACTTGCTTTCATTGAAATCGGGAGTAAGTATCGCCGCCAGTGCGTCCATAGAAAAAAGCCCCTTCTCTATTTCTTCCTGCCACTCCTTCGTAGGTTCAATGTCTTCGTGGGCGACGAAGCCGGTAATTCCATAGCTGCGAAGAACATTCTGCAACATTGACGCCCGATCCTTGTGACTTGACGTATGGCTGATAAATAGGCGGAAGTATCCGGGCGTCCAGAAAGTTGCGTCTGCTGCGCTTGTCGCCGCTTTCGATATCGAATATACGTGTTCGATTCCCAATTCATCGGCTATCTCGATAATCTTTTTATCTGTCTCGTCAACAAGAATTTCTTTTGTGTAGACC
>VYEH01000001.1:588-4901 GCA_009843005.1 Pseudomonadota bacterium
TGCTGTTTGTACCTGACCATGGCTTGTTCGGATCAACTCCGCATGCGAGGAAGAAATTCTCAACATCGGAGAACGTCATAGTTGCCTGTAACTCGCGACCAATTGTGCTGATCAAATCAAGTTTCTGCAGACGGCGCATTGGCTCGGTATAGGGCACTGAATAAAGGCGTGACAATAGCACTGTAAGGGACCAACCGCAGCTCGCTCGCAAGGGTAGGGCTAAGTCGTCGCCAGCTGAGCGCGCTCAGTCGCAACTCTGAGCCTAGAGACGTACGGCCTTGTCAGCTAGTCTCGGTCTGATCCGGGTTGTGGTCCATGGTCACATCCACCAATGGCACGTTCCAGGCATCGTAGCCGTACAACCAACTGCCGTCCTCGTTGCCGCCCTGCATCCAGGTGTTGGCGCTGGAGATGGACTGAATGCGTGACGTGCGCGGCTTGCGCGTGGCCTCGTAACAGCGGAAGGCACGCTCGAGGTCATCCCCCTCGAAGGCCTCGATGCAGCGCGCCAGCACCGCCGCATCCTCAATGGCTGTGGCGGCGCCCTGGGCCATGTAGGGCGTCATCGGGTGGCAGGCGTCGCCCAGCAGCACGACCCGGCCGTCGCTCCACTTCGGCAGCGGTTCGCGCTCCAGGATCGCCCACTTGTGGCAGTCCGGGCAGGCCGCCAGAACGGCGCGAACATCGGGATGGAAGCCCTCGTAGGCCGCGCGCACTTCCGCCACGTCGCCCTTCGCGGACCAGGATTCCGGCGTCAGCCAGTCCGCCGGTTCCGGCACGCTGGTGACGAAGTAGACTTCGCTCTTCGCCGATGTGACGTAGTAGATGACGATGTGCCGGTCCACGCCCCACCACTTGGTGCGGGACGGGCCGAGGTCCAGTCCACCGAGCCTTTCTGCCGGGAACACCGCGCGGTAGGCGATGCGCCCCTTGTGAATGGGCTGGTCGGGTCCCAGCACCCGTTCGCGCACGCGCGAATGCACTCCGTCGGCGCCCACTACGGCGTCGGCTGCCGCGTGGCTGCCGTCGGCGAAGGTCAGGCAAACGCCCCCGGCCGTTTCCTCCAGGCCCACCAGCTTGCGATTGAAGTGAATGATCTCCGCCGGGACTGCACTGGCCAGCGCGTCGGTGAGGTCGGCGCGGTGCATGCAGAGATACGGCGCGCCGAACAGTTCCTCCGGCATCGGCAATTCCCTCAAAACGCGGCCTGTATCCCACTCCCGGTTGAGGTGGGAAAAGGGCTTGAAGGAGGTCCGGCGCAGCGAGTCCTCGACGCCGATGCCGCGCAGCACCTTCATGGAGTTGGGCATCATCTGGATACCGGCGCCCACCCGCTCGAAGCGCGCCGCCTGTTCGTAGACGTCGACCTTCATGCCGATGCGCGTGAGCGTCGCGGCGGTAGCAAGACCGCCCATGCCGGCGCCGACGATGGCGATGGAGCGTTGACGGGTGGGCATACGAGTTGAAACCTGCCGGCGGACTCACGATTATACGGTTGCCGCTGCGGCCCCCTCGGGCCCCGCGGCAAGCGGTGAGCGCTCCTGGATGGGTGACGATGCGCGTTTCGAGGAGGATGGCGATGAGATTGATCAGGACATTGATTGCGGTACCCGTGTTGCTGGCCTTCGGTCACGGTTGGCTGAACGCGCAGGAAGCGCCCGATCGGGTCTTCATCAACGGCAAGATCGTTACCGTGGATGACTATTTCTCCATCCACGAGGCTGTCGCCGTGCGCGGGGAGCGTTTTCTGGCCACCGGCAGCAGCGAGGAGATGCAGGCGCTGGCGGACGCCGATACCGCGGTCACGGACCTGGGTGGACGCACGGTCATCCCCGGGCTCATCGACAACCACAACCACGTCATCCGCGCCACCGAGTACTGGCCCAACGAGGCCCGGCTGGACGGCGTCACCAGCCGCGCTGAAGCGTTGGCGATTCTCAAGGCCAAGGCGGACACGCTGGCCGAAGGCGTCTGGCTGATGTCCCTTGGCGGCTGGAGCGAGGCGCAGTTCCTCGACAGCCAGGACGATTTCACGCTCGCCGAACTGGACGCGCTGGCGCCGGACCGGCCCGCGTTCATCCAGGCGCTCTACAGCCACGCCTACGTGAATGCCGCGTGGTTCGAAGCCATGGGCATTCCGCTGGGCGCGTCCGCCGATGAGCAGGCTGCGGCGGAGGGCCTGGCGGCGCGGGTGGTCCGCGACGCCGGCGGCCGGGCGACCGGCAGGCTCAACGGCGGGTTCCCCATGGTGGAGGAAGCCCTGCAGCACTTTCCGCCGGTCTCTCCGGAAGCGCAGGTCGACGCGGTCAAGATCGCATTCCGGCACCTCAACAGCATCGGGCTCACCGCGGTCTACGATCCGGCGGGCGTCGGTATCCGCCGCGAGGGTTATGCCAGGATTCGGGAGATCTCCGCGGACGGGGACCTGACGCTGAGGGTCTACCACACGCTCGGTGGCAGCATGCCGAGGACGCCGCAGGACGCTCAGGATCTCATTGCCGAAATCGAGGCGTCGAAGCCCTTTCAGGGGGACGACTTCGTGGACCTGATCGCGGTGGGGGAGATCTACTACGCCCCCTTCCACTGGGACGGGACCACCGAACCGATGGACCCGGGCGAGGAGGATGTCCACTGGGCGAGAGAGATTTTGCTCGCCAGCGCCCGGGGAGGCTGGTCGGTGCAGACTCACGCCGTCCAGCCCGCGACGATCGACCATCTGCTGAACCTGGTAGAGGAGGTGAACGCCGTTCACCCGGTGCGCCCGCTTCGCTGGACGATCACTCATGCCGACAACATCACGGCGGAGCAACTCGACCGTGTCCGGCGCCTGGGCATGAACGTGCAGCTGAGGAGCAACCCCGTCATGGGCGACCGCGGGCCGGTGATCGAGCACTTTGGCGATGCGGCCTACCATATGCCGCCGTTGCGTACGGCCCAGGAGAGCGGCGTCTCATACGGCCTGGGAACCGACGGCACCAAGGCCGCGCAGATCGATCCCTTCGTCACCCTGTGGTGGGCGATTACCGGCAAGGCGCTCAACGGCGAGGTCATCCAGCACCAGACCCTGACGCGGGAGGAGGCGCTGATCGCCACCACCCGCGCCAATGCGCACCTGATGTTCATGGAGCACGACATCGGCGCGATCAAGCCGGGGCTGCTGGCCGACATGGTGGTGCTGGACCGGGATTACCTCACTGTTCCCGAGGACGAGATCAAGGACATTCGCCCGGTAGCGACGTTCGTTGGCGGGCGTATGGTATACGGCGGACTCTGAGCCCAGCGCAGATTCGTCAGAATCGCCCGCGCGCGTTCAGCAGCATCCCGAATGCGGGATCTTCATCCAGGATGGGGCTGATGCGCTCGCCGTAAAGCTCCAGATCCAGCCTTGAACCGTTGGTCCTGAATCGCCCGAGCTGGGTGCCCAGGCGCAGGTGTGCCGGGCCGCCGTGGGGCTGGCCCATCTCGCTGAACAGCGTCAACGTGCCTTGTCCACCGGGCAGGTTCAGGCCGTACCCGACACGGCTGTCCAGGTTCATGCCCGGATCCGCATTGCCGGTGGCCAGCAGGGCCTGCGCGGCCCGCGTGCTGCTCCACATGCCCTCCGCGCCGGTGGCCGGCGCACCCCAGGTCGGTGAGAAGGCGAAGAACAGCCCTTCGCCCGGCGTGCCCCAGTCGAAGTTCACCGTCAGCCCCGCGCCCCACTGCCCGAACTCGCTCTCCTCGTGCGCAAGCAGCACGTGGCCGCGCGCCTGAACGTCCACGCCGGCCGGATGCATGTAGGCGATTCCGGCGCCAAGCTCGGCGCCGGCGCCGGTCTCGGCATCGCCGCCGTCCGCGCGCGCGCCCAGTTCCAGGCTGGCCGACAGCGCCGAACCGTTTCCGAACGCAAAACTCCGGCTGCCTTCCAGCGCCAGCCGCACCCTGGAAGTCTCCGCCGCCACGCCCGGCAGGTAGTCGTGCTCCTTGGACTGCATCTGCACCAGGAACGCGTCCATCTTCACCGCCAGGTCCGCGCGACCCACCGACACCAGTTCCCGGCGCGAACCCGCTGCGAGCATGCGCATCGCGATATCGGTCCCGGCCTCCCCCTTGTCATCGGAGAGCGTGGCCGCACCGCGGCCGAACCCCACCGAGCCCCACACGCTCAGCCCGGACACCGGCGCCCAATGCACGTACGGATGGGCACTGGCGAGCTGCATGTCGATCCCGCCGTCATCGCCCGCGGGGCCGCTGAACCGGTAGTCTACCTGTCCGTCAGTGTGGCTGATGATGGTGCCAGCCAGAAGCTTGTCGCTGACCCGGTAGTCCAGACC
>VYEH01000211.1:0-7060 GCA_009843005.1 Pseudomonadota bacterium
GTCGCGAACCGACAGCAGCTTGCGCCGCGCCGAATCGAGGAGGTCGAGGGGCGATTCGCCGTCCAGGATATCCGGCGAAAGCTCCCCGTCCGGATTGCGCACCTGCAGGTGCCATTCCCGGCCCTCGAAGTTGGGCGGTTCGGTCAGGCCGAGCAATCCCCCGAAAACCGCGTACTCGTTCTCAGCCAGCACACTTTGCGCCTGGTCCCGGGTCCACAGGTAGAACTTGCCTTCCTCGCCCTCGGAATCGGCATCCAGGGTCGCGTAGTAGCCGCCTTCGGGGTCCTGCATTTCGTCCATCACCCACTCGGCTGTTTCCTCCGCGATGCCTGCGAAGAACGCGTCGCCCGTCGCGGCGTAGGTGTCGGCCAGCACGGCCATCAGTTCCGCGTTGTCGTAGAGCATCTTCTCGAAGTGGGGGATCTCCCAGCGCTGGTCCACCGAGTAGCGGAAGAACCCGCCGGCGAGATGATCGTAGAGGCCGCCCCGGGCCATTCGGCCGAGCGTGACGGTGGCCATGTGCAGGGCTTCGTCATCGCGCTTACGGCCGTCACCGTCATGCTGCCGGTCCGTCAGGGCGACGGTCCGCCGCCAGGCGCGCAGCAGCGTGGCCACATGGTTCGGATGCGGGAACTTGGGGGCGCCGCCGAAGCCGCCGTGTTCAGCGTCGAAGGTCTGTCCCAGCCGCTCCCTGGCCGCGCCGAGCGGGGCCGGGCCGAGCTCCGCCGAGGGATCGCCCGCCACGTCGATGCTGGCAAGCGCCGAGCGCAGCGCGTCGCCCCTGGCGTGGGCCTGCTCCCGGTTGCCGCGATAGAAGCTCTCGACCCGGGTCAGGACCTGCTGGAAGACGGGGCGCGAGAAATACGTGCCGGTGAGGATCGGCAGTTGCTCCGGGGTCAGGAACACCGTCAGCGGCCAGCCGCCCGCCGAGCGCGTGGCCAGTTGATGCGCGGTCTGGTAGATCTTGTCGATGTCCGGCCGCTCCTCGCGGTCCACCTTGATGTTGATGTACAAGGCGTTCATCAACTGCGCCGTGGGCTCGTCCTCGAAGGACTCGTGCGCCATGACGTGGCACCAGTGGCAGGCGGAGTAGCCGATCGACAGCAGGATCGGCTTGTCCCCGTCCCGCGCCAGCGCCAGCGAAGCCTCGTTCCAGGGCAGCCAGTGCACCGGGTTGTCGGCGTGCTGCAGGAGGCACGGGCGGGTTTCGCTTGCGAGTTCGTTGGGCATGGAATCGACAATAGCAGTATGAGGGGTTGGTAGAAGGCTGGCGGTGTGCCGTTGCCCGGCGCGGTCCAGTGCCTGCAGGCAGGCCGATGACCGCAGTAGTGCCAGGAACCGTCGACGGGCTCGATACAAGCGAGCGGGCTACCGCCGCCGCCCTGCGCAGATTAAACTGAACGCCCGTGTTTGAATACCCGCAATTCGATCCCGTCGCGTTCGCCATCGGGCCGCTGCAAGTGCGCTGGTACGGCCTGATGTACCTGTTCGGATTCGTGCTGGCGTGGCTGGGGATGCGCTCCCGGGCGCGCCGCGCCGACAGCCCCGTCACGCAGGCGCAGGTCTCGGACCTGGTCTTCTACGCCGCGGTGGGCCTCATCCTCGGCGGGCGGCTCGGCTACATGGTGTTCTACGGGTTCGCGGGCCTGGTGCAGAACCCGCTCTCGGTGTTCCGCGTCTGGGAAGGCGGGATGTCCTTCCACGGCGGGCTCATCGGCGTGATCGTCGCGCTGGCGCTGTATGCGCGCCAGGTCGGGCGGCCGATGCTGGCGGTGGGCGATTTTCTCGCGCCCTGGGTGGCGCCGGGGCTGGGGCTCGGACGGTTCGGCAACTTCATCACCGGCGAGCTCTGGGGTGCGCAGGCAAGCCAGGATGCGTTCTACGCGGTCTGGGTGAACGGCGTGCCGCGGCACGCCAGCCAGCTCTACGAGGCCTTCCTGGAGGGCCTGGTGCTGTTCGGGATCCTGTGGTGGTTCTCCCGCAAGCCGCGGCCGATGATGGCGGTATCCGGGGCGTTCCTGTTCTTCTACGGCGTATTCCGCGTGAGCGTCGAGTTCGTGCGCCTGCCCGACGTGCACCTGAACCCGGCCGCCAACGGCTACCTGGCGTTCGACTGGCTCACCATGGGGCAGGTGCTGTCGGCGCCGATGATCGTGGCGGGTGGGGTCATGGTGGTGCTGGCGTATCGGACGAATCGGTTCGCGAGGCCCGGGTCCGCGTGAACGGGAAGTCCGGACTGCCGTGAAGAAACGCCCGGAACGGGAACACGCGTGAACGAGTACGTGCATCTGGAACCGGCATGAAGCAATACCTGGACCTGCTCAGGACGATCCGTGAAGAGGGCGTTCGCAAGGACGACCGCACCGGCACGGGCACGCTGAGCATCTTCGGGCACCAGCTTCGCTGCGATCTGGGCGAGGGATTCCCGGCGCTCACCACCAAGAAGCTGCACCTTCGCTCCATCATCCACGAATTGCTGTGGTTCCTGAACGGCGATACCAACATCCGTTACCTCAAGGAACACGGTGTCCGGATCTGGGACGAG
The DNA here is from genome assembly GCA_009843005.1 of Pseudomonadota bacterium. Taxonomy (GTDB): domain Bacteria; phylum Pseudomonadota; class Gammaproteobacteria; order Steroidobacterales; family Rariloculaceae; genus UBA6522. The sequence continues at coordinate 2,546 of VYEH01000211.1, forward strand.
TGGGCGGACGAGGCGGGCGAGCTCGGGCCGGTCTACGGCGCCCAGTGGCGCGCCTGGGCCACGGCCCGGGGCGAGACGGTGGACCAGATCGGCGAGGCGGTCGAGCAGATCCGCAGCAACCCGGACTCGCGCCGCATCATCGTCAGCGCCTGGAATGTTGGCGAACTGGCCCACATGGCGCTGCCGCCCTGCCACCTGCTGTTTCAGTTCTACGTGGCCGCCGGCCGGCTGTCGTGCCAGCTATACCAGCGGAGCTGCGACGTCTTCCTCGGCGTGCCCTTCAACATCGCCTCCTACGCGCTCCTGACCCACATGGTGGCCCAGCAGACGGATCTGGCGCCCGGCGAATTCGTCTGGACCGGCGGCGACTGCCACCTCTACCTCAACCACCTGGAACAGGCCGACCTGCAGTTGGGCCGCACGCCGCTGCCGCTGCCGCAGCTCAGGATCGCGCGGCGCCCGGCGTCACTGTTCGACTATCGATTCGAGGACTTCGAACTCGTCGGCTACGAGTCGCATCCGCATATACCCGCACAAGTGTCGGTCTGAGGATCGCATCCGTTGGGCATGGCGCCCGAGCTTGGAACTATCCGCGCAACCAGCTTTCCACCATGGCGTACATTGAGGTAAGGACCAGTACGATCATGGTCCCGTGAAGCCACATGTAGCGGTAGATTTCGCTCTTCATATCGGCGATCGCGAGGTTGGTCTCGCCCAGGCGCTTCTCGAAATAGGCGCGCTGCTCGCCCATGCCCTTTACAAGCTGGGCCTGCTGCTCGCCCAGGCTCTTCACAAGGAAGGCGCGCTGCTCGCCCATGCTCTTTTCGAGATAGGCGTTCTGCTCCCCCAGGCTCTTTTCGAGATAGGCATTCTGCTCGCCCAGGCACGTGTCCAGGTAGGCGATCTGTTTGTCGAGGCGCGTGTCCAGGTAGGCGCTCTGTTTATCGAGGCGCGTGTCCAGGTAAGCGCGCTGCTCGGCCATCGCGGCTTCGAACCGGCTCTCGGTGAGCAGACCGTCCTGCGTGCGGCGCACGGTGTTCACGATCGCCTCGGCATGGGCCGCCTCGATTCCGGCGTCCCGCAGTTCCCTCGTTTCGGCCAGGGTGTCGAATTCCGCTGATGCCATGACCCGTCTCCTTCATCGCCGTGAAAACGCCATTCTTCCCCAGGAAAATTGGCGGCGCGAGCGGCATTTCTGGCTATTTCGTCCACATTTGGGATCCGCGACGGGTTGCCGACAGTGTAGCAGACCGCTTCGTGACGGGGGGTCGGCTGTCCCGCTTCAGGGCAGCCGCTTCTCCACGTGCCCGACCGCGACCGGCTCCCCCAACGGATCCACCGGCAGCGCGGTCAGCGACCGCCCCCAGACGCAGCCCGTGTCGATGCATGTGAACCGGGGCATGCGGACCAGGCCCAGCGAAGCCCAGTGCCCGAATACCACGTGTGCATTGCCCACATCGCACATCTCATACCAAGGCCTCAACTCCCGCGGTTGCGTCCCCGGCGGACCGTTGTGCTGAAAGTCAAGCCGCCCCGCCGCGTCGAGGTAGCGCATTCGGGTCAGCGCATTGATGGTGTATCGGCGCCGATCGGCCGGCTTGAGGCCGGACGACCAGACGCTCGGCTCGTTGCCGTACAGCGCCTGCAACGCGTCCCTCCAACCCGCTCCAGCCAGCGTCTCGGTGACCTCCCCGGCCCGCTCCACGCACTCGGCCAACGACCATCCCGGGGGCAGTCCCGCGTGAACCATTACAGTCCCGATGGCCGCGTCGTAGTGCAACAGCGGTTGCCGCCGCAACCAATCCACAAGCGGGTCCAGGTCCGGCGCCGCAAGAACCTCCTCGAACGTATCGCCCTCCCAGGGCGGCCGCACGCCCGCTACGATGGCAAGCAGGTGCAGGTCATGGTTGCCCAGGACGACGGTGGCGCGGTCCCCCAGCGCCATCACCCGGCGCAGGACCCCGAGCGAGTCCGGTCCACGGTTCACCAGGTCGCCGGCCAGCCAGAGCCGATCAACGGAGGGATCGAAGGCGATGGCTTCCAACAGCGCGTCGAAACTCCTCGCGCAGCCCTGAATGTCGCCGATAGCCCAGGTGGTCACGATCGTGCCCCCTTGCCCCAAGCCCGAACCAACCGCTCGAACGCCTCGGGCGGCAGCCGCTCCGGACGCTCCAGCGGGTCCACCCCGGCCATTGCTATCTCATGCCGCGTCAGCCACGGACGCAGCGACCTTGCCAAGGTCTTGCGGCGCATGGAGAACGCCCGAGCCACCAGTTTCGCAAATCGATCCGGGTCTTCCATCGGGAACAGCGGCGATGCGCGCGGCGCCATCTGCATCACGGTCGAGCGCACCTTCGGCGGGGGCGCGAAGGCGCCGGGACCGACATGGAAACGGGTTTGGACCTCCATCCACGGCGCCAGCATGACCGTGAGCCGGCCGTACGCCTTGCTCCCGGGCGCGGCGGCGATCCGTTCGGCGACCTCCCGCTGCAGCATCAGGTGCATGTCGCGGATCGCGGCGCGATGTTCAAGAAGGTGAAACAGCAGGGGCGTGGAAATGTTGTAGGGCAGGTTGCCCACCACCCGCAGGGTCCCCGGCTTAGCCGCCAGGGACGAGAAATCGAACTGCAGCGCGTCGGCCCGGTGCAGGACCATCCGCTCGGGTTGCGCAACCGCGCTCTCGAGTTTCCCGGCCAGTCGGGTATCGAGTTCGATCACATGCAGGCGCGTGAGTGATTCCAGCAACGGCCGCGTCAGCGCGCCGCGCCCGCCGCCGATCTCCACCATGCAGTCGCCGGCTTGCGGCGCGATGGCCGCGACCAGCTTTGCGATGACGGCGGGATCGTGGAGGAAATGCTGCCCCAGCCTCTTGCGCGGCCGCAGGGCCATCAGCGCCGCACCAGCTTCAACGCCAACTCCGCGGCATGGTACAAACTCTCCGGATCGGCGCGTCCGTTGCCTGCCAGGTCCAGCGCCGTGCCGTGATCCACCGATGTACGCACGATGGGCAGTCCCAGCGTCACGTTGACCGTCTCGCCGAAGGCCAGCGCCTTGATCGGCGGCAGCCCCTGGTCGTGGTACATGGCCAGCACCGCGTCGCAGGATCGCAGCCGCTGCGGCGTGAAGGCCGTATCGGCCGGGACCGGGCCGCTCACGGCCAGGCCCTGTTCGGCCAGCGATCGCAGCAAGGGTTGCACGATTTCGATTTCCTCCCGCCCCAGGACACCGTCCTCGCCCGCGTGGGGATTGAGCCCCAGCACCATGATGCGCGGCGAGTCGATCCCGAAGCGCGCCCGCAGGTCGGCATGCAGCACGGCGATGGTCGCTTCCAGGCGCTCCGCCGTGATCGCGCCCGGCACCCCGCTCAGCGGCAGGTGCGTCGTGACCAGGGCGACGCGCAGGTTCTGCGACGCCAGCAGCATCACCGGGCAGCCGGCGCCGGTGCGCGCGGCCAGCCACTCGGTGTGGCCGGTAAATGCGATCCCGGCTTCGTTGATTGTGCTCTTCTGCACGGGGGCGGTGACCAGCGCGCAACGCTCCAGATCGGTGCTCAGTTGCACGCCCAGATCCAGCTGGCCCAGCACGTAGCGGGCGTTGCCCGGATCCAGCCGCCCTGCGCGGACGGGCCTTGACGCCGCCACCGCCAGCACCTGCATGACGCCCGGCCGGTGGGGAAGGGCAGCGGCCGGGTCGTCAAGCGTTTCCACGGCCACCGGCAGGTCCAGATCCCGAACACGCTCCACAAGTACGTCCGGGTCACCTAGAAAGATCAGCCGCGTCGCAGGATCGGATGCAGCCATCTCCCGCATCGCGAGCATGGCGCAGATGTCCGGACCGATGCCTGCGGGCTCTCCGGTTGTTACGGCAAGGGTGGGCAGTGGAGGAGCTATAGCCGGATTTCGACGAATGCCTCATCCCTGAGGCGGCGCAGCCAGAGCATTTGTTCTTCTTCCATCTTGCTGGCGCGGACCCGTTCCACGCACTGCAGCTCGCGAACTTCGTCGGTGGTGTCGTGGGTGCGGGTCTCCAGGAGCTCGGCGATATGCCAGCCGTAGCGGGTTTCGAAGGGCAGGCTGAGCTGGCCGATCTCCAGAGTGTCGATCACCTGCTCGAATTCCGGCACGAATACGCCCCGGGGCGTCCATCCCAGGTCGCCGCCGTCGGCCGCGGAAACCGGGTCTTCGGACACGCTCCGGGCGACGGCGGCGAATTCGTCGCCCGCCAGGATGTCGTCGCGCAGGCCGGTGAGCCGCTGCCGCACCGCCGGCGCGTCCATGAGTTCGTTGGGCCGCAGCAGGATGTGGCGGATCCTCATCTGGTCCTCCAGGACCGGCTCCACGCCGCGCACCTCGTTGAGCCGGATGATGTGGAACCCGCTGCCGCTCTGGATCGGCAGGGAATGATCGCCCGGCGCCATGTTCGGGATGAGCTCGGCAAACAGGCTCGGCAGCTCGATGCCCCGGCGCCACCCCAGCGAGCCGCGCTCCAGCGGGGTCTGCCCGTCTGAATAAGTGA
>VYEH01000211.1:7070-23933 GCA_009843005.1 Pseudomonadota bacterium
GCTCGAGGATGTCGCTGACCTGCTCCTGCGCCTGCTCGATCTCGTCCCGGGTCGCCGTGGAGGAGATGCCGATGAGCAGGTGGGAGGTGTTGTATTCCTGGTTAAGGTATTCGTCGGTGGTGCTCTGGGCGAGGCACATCTCCATGTCCCGCGGCGCCACCACGATAGAGGCGCCCACCTCGCGCTGCCTGAGCTGTTCCAGAATCAGCGTCTGCCGGGTTTCCTCCCGGTACCGCGCGTAGTCGATGCCTTCCACCGCCAGCGCCTGGGGGAACTGGTCCAGCGTCAGGCCCACGCCCTGGGCGATGGAGGCCATGGCCTGGTTGAGCATCTCGTCGCCCACGATGATCCCGAAGCGGTCGGCGCGCTGCAGCTGGATCTGTTCGAGGATCAGTTGCTCCAGCACCTGCTCCTCGATCACCGACAGCGGCGGCAGTTGCGCCTGCTGGGAGCGTCTCAGGTTGTCCATCACCGTGGCGACCCGTGCTTCGAATTCGCTCCTCAGGACCACGCCTTCTTCCACCAGGGCGGCGATGCCGTCGAGCAGCTCGCCGGATCCTCCGAGTTCGCGCGTCTGCGCCGCCGCGTGCCGGGGCGCCGTGAGCATGGCTGCGGCCAGCACGGCCGCCAAGCCGATCGGGAGGGTTCGTTTCGTGGTCGCGATGGTCATTTTCGTCAGGGCAGGGCGTCGAAACGACGGTAGCCAAGAATACCACGCTCCAGCAGGGACTCGGCGGATTCGCCGGGCTCCGCAAAGCCCCGCAGCAGGATTTGCACGTTCAGCGAGCGATCCGATTCGCCGGTCCGGCGGCTGATGTAGTCACGGCTGTAGACCTGCATGCGCCAGCAGCACGAAACGAACTCCCAGCCGATGAAACGCTCCAGCGGTTTCTCGTCCAGGAAGGAGTAACTGGCGTGGGCGATGAATCTGCCGGCGTCGCCCAGGGGCCACGTGATGGAGAAGTCCCCCTGCTCCAGGACGTCCTCCTGGTAGCGGTAGGAAAAGCCCAGCATCCGATCCTCATTGGGGCGGTATTCGAAACGCGTCTCCGTGCGCGAGGTCTCGGCTGCTTCGCTGTCCCACTGGTAGCCCAGGCCCAGGCGCCAGGACTGTTGCAGGTTCATGTCGATCTCGGCGATGTAGTCCGAGGCGCTCCCCAGGGGAAATGACTTGTGGTGCAGCGTCACCCGCTGGGGGCTCAGGTAGCGGGTCTGGCCGAGGGTGGCGGCGAGCCTCTCGCGGCCGGTCGCAAGATCGATCAGCCGCGTGGTCACGCCGACGCTGAGCTGATCGGTGTCGGCGATCCGGTCGGCGCCGAGGTAGCGGTACTTGCGGAACAACTGCACGAAATTGAACGTCGGCTCCATGGTATCGAATATCGGCAGGTGCGACTGTTCCTCGAAGGGCACGTGCACGTACAGCGCCCGCGGCTCGAGGGTCTGCAGCCAGCCGCGCCCGGGCGTGGTGCGCTCGAACGTCAGCCCCGCGTCAAGGCTGGCGGCGGGGAGGGTGCGGGAGAATTCGGTCTCCCTGCTCCCGAAGGCGTAGCGTTCGACGCTGTCCCCGTCCAGCCAGTAGTTCGTCTGCCGCAGGGCCAGGGCCGGGGTCAGGAACATGCCGGGGCGCCTGAAGTCGAGGCTCAGTTCCTCCTCCAGGTCCAGCCGCCAGCCGGTCACGCCGACCTGGCGGTCGAACCGGACCAGTTCATTGCGCGAGATCAGGCGGAACGCGTCGCGGCGCCAGTTCCCCGCCATGAGGAACTGCGGCAGTCGCCGATAGGGCGCAAGTCCCGGGTTGATGAACGGGTCGATGGTCTGGATGTCCTGCGCCCTTGCCAGGAACGACCAGCGCGGCGCGCGGTAGCTCAACTCCAGTGCGCGGTTCAGGTGCGTCTGGCTGGCCTCGCTCAGGCTGTTGCGCAAGTCCTCGAAGTAGAAGGAATCGGAGACTTCCTGGACATCGGCAACGAATTGCCAGGCCCCCCCCAGGCTGGTCACGTTGCTGTAGCCGAAATAGTATCTCGAAAATTCCAGCTCGGCGTCCTTCGGCAGATACTCGACTTGAATCCGGCCATCCGTGCGGGGCAGCAGGTAGCGAAAATCGGAGTTGGCCTGGGCGCCGCGCCGCTGCGTGAAACGGGTGGTCAGCGTCAGGTAGTAGTTGGGGGCCAGGTTCAGGTAGAACGGAACGGAGAAATCCGCGCCGGTCCTGTCGCGGTTCGAGAAGCTCGGCGTGAGCATGCCGCTCTTGCGGCGGTCGTCCAGCGGAAAGGTCACCCAGGGCGACGCCAGTACGGGGAGCCCCTTGAACATGAGCCGGAAACCGCGTGCGGTCCCGGAGCCGCTCTCCACATCCATTTCCAGCTCCCGCGCCAACAGTTCCCAGTCCCGCGGTTCGGTCACGCAGGTGGTGAAGTTGACCGAGCGCAGGCCGATGGTGTTGTCGCCCCGTATGAGGATCGCCTCGGCGGCGCCCTGGGCGCCCCGCAGCGGCAGTTCGAACCCGCCTCCCTGAAACGAAATGATCCGGTCGCGGGTATCCACCTGGGCGTCCTGGCCATGGATCGTGACCCGGGGATCCCGATAGGCGACGGTGCCGTTGATCTCCGCAGTCTCGGTCTGCATATCGAAACTGGCGCGCTCCGCGGAAATGCTGCGCTCGCCGTACCGGAACGCCAGGCCGCCATCGAAATCCACCCGGTTTTCGTCCACCAGGTTGATCTGCCCGGCGGTGATCATCAACCGTTCCTCGCCGTCGGCCGTGAGCGCCGGCTCCGGGACCGGGATATCGACAGTGGGAAAGTCAGACGCCTCGGGGAAGCAGAGTTGCTGTGCCGCCGCGGGGGGCGCTATGACCCCGGCAACGATCGCCGCAACCAGTGTGAGATGAAATTTTCGCAAGGGTGTCAGTGGGACAAAGACAGCTACAATGGTGCGCCCATTCTATCGCTTCAACGATTTGGACAGTAATCTGCGAGTGCTCCGGGCACGCGCCGGGACGGGTGCGTGCAGCTTCCCGCGCCCCCGGTGGCGCGGATGAAGGCCATGCTGCTGGCTGCGGGACGCGGCGTGCGGATGGGTCCGCTCACCTCGGAGTCGCCCAAGCCGCTGCTGTCGCTGGGCGCGGAAACCCTCATCGAGCGCCATCTGCGCAGGCTCGCGGCCGCCGGCTTCGGCGAGGTCGCGATCAATCTCTCCTACCGGGGCGGGCAGATCCGCTCCGCCATCGGCGACCGGACACCCTGGGGCCAGGCCGTGGCCTACAGCGAGGAAGGGGAACCGCCGCTGGAGACCGCCGGGGGGATTGTCCATGCCTTGCCGCTGCTTGGTGAGGGTCCCTTCGTCGTGGTGAGCACGGATGTGGTGACGGACTACGATTTCCGGGCTCTGAGAGAGGTCGGGGCAGAGCTTGAACAAACCGCAGGGGCGTCCGGCTTCCTGGTGCTCGTCCCCAATCCGCCCCACCATCCCCACGGGGACTTCGGACTGACGTCCGAAGGCAGGCTTCGGTTACCGGAAGCCGGGTATCGGACATCGGAAGCCGGGTTTCGGGCGCCGGAAGGCAGGCCCGGCGCCGCAGCGGCGCACTACACCTTCAGCGGCATCGCGGTGTTTCATCCGGCGCTGTTCCGCGGCCTCGCGCCCGGGATCAGGCCGCTACGCGATGTACTGCGGCCGGCGGTGCGCCGGGGCGCGCTGCTCGGCGAGGTTTTCGAAGGCCTGTGGCGGGATGTCGGCACGCCGCAACGGCTCGCGGACGCGCGTGCGCTCATGGGCGGGCGCCGTCCGCGACCCTCCCGGGAAACGGCAGGCTGATGTTCGCCGCCGTCCTCAGGAACCGCAACTTTTCCATCTACCTGGTCGGCAGCACCTTCTCGCTGCACGGGTTGTGGATCCAGCGGGTCGCCATCGGCTGGCTGGCCTGGGAGTTGACCGAGTCGGAGACCTGGCTCGGGATCATCGCGCTGTCGGAGTTCCTGCCGATCATGCTGTTCGGGCCGCTGTTCGGCGTGCTCGCAGACCGCCTGCACCGCAAGACGATCGCCTTCGCCGCCAACGTGCTCAACGGCCTGCTGGCGTCGTTGCTGTTCGTCCTGGTGTTGCTGCAGGTTATCGACATCTACCTGCTGTTCGCCATCACCATGTGCCTGGGCATCATCAGCAGCGCGTTCCAGCCGGTGCGGATGTCGCTGATCCCGAGCCTCGTGCCGGACGAGCTGCTGGCGCCTGCGGTGGCCGCGCAGTCCATCGTCTTCAACGTCTCGCGCTTTCTCGGCCCGGCGATCGCGGGCGTGGCCATCGCCACCGCGGGCCTGGCGTCGGCGTTCGCCATCAACGCCGTCTCCTATCTCGCGATGCTGGTGGCGCTGGTGCTGGTGAACTTGCGCAGGGCCCGCTCCGGGGGCAAGAAGAGCCACTTCCTGGCCGAACTCAGGGACGGAATCGACTATACGGTCACGCACGCGGACATCCGCCAGCAACTCATCATCGTGGCGCTCTCGGCGCTGTTCGGGCGCGCCGTCATCGTCATGCTGCCGGCCTTCGCGGGCGGCGTCTTCGGCGGCGGCAGCAGCACACTGGCGACGCTGACCTCGGTTTCGGGCGCCGGCGCCGTGGTGGCCGGGTTCTACCTGACGGTCATCGGTTCCGGCAACAGGCTGCTGTGGTCCACGGTATTCGGCACCGTGTCGACCGGCGTTCTCATGACGCTGCTCGGCGCCACGTCCAGCTACGTGCTGGGCATCGGCCTGGTGGCCGTCCTCGGTTTCGCCCTGACGCTGGTGGGCGTGGGCTCCCAGGCGCGGATCCAGACCATCGTCGCCGAGACCATGCGCGGCCGCGTGCTGAGCCTCTGGGCGGCGGTGGCGTTCTCCGCGCCGGCGCTGGGCAGCGTGATCATCGGCGCCATCGCGGACCAGTACGGCCTGGGCATCACCGTGGTCATCAGCGGCGCCATCTGTACTGTGCTGTCGCTGGTGCTGGCGTGGAGCGTGTCAAGGTTGCCGGAACGCGTCAGCGACTAGATCAACCGTTGGTGGCCTTCGGGGTGTTCTAACCGGCGTGGAAGGATCGATCGGGTCCTGCGCCGGCCTGTTTTGTGAAGAATACCCAAGAGCCGTTGCACGGTACCCCGGCGCGGCCATAGTCTTTCGTCTGCCGACCTTGTCGGCCGACAAATGCCGATGGGCACATGACCCGATCGGCGCAACACCAAGGAGAAAACCACAGTGAAGAAACTGATTCTTGCCCCCGCCGGATTGTTGATGGCATTCGCGGCGCAGTTCGCGCTGGCCCAGGGCATGGCCGCCATGACCTTTGCCGGCCTGGATACGGATTCCGACGGCGCCATCTCCGCTGAAGAACTCGCGGCGGCGCCACCCGTTGCGAACGGCTTTGTCGAGGCGGATGCCCTCATGACCGCCTGGGATTCCGACGGCAACGGCAGCGTCTCCGAAGAGGAGTTCGACAACCGGCCCCAGGGCATGGGTGGCATGGGGATGGGCGGCTGAAGAGCCTCCATCCCGCCCGGATAAGGGCGGTGCGCGATTGGACGCGGCCGCGTCGGCCGCTCAGTGCGTCATCGCGTAGATGACGTAGTTGATGGCAAACCGGTAGGCCATCGCGGTCATGGGCTCGGGATAGCCCGGGGTATCCGCATGTTCCCAGGCATCCCCCAGGTCCATGTTGAAGTTGATGGCGATCAGCAGGCGGCCCTTGTCGTCGTAGATGCCCCGCCAGTGGGGGTTGAAGCCGTCTTCTTCCCAGGTTCGCCCGCTGTAGAGCGCGCGGACCCCGGGAATCTGGGTGCTCTTGTCCAGGTCGTACAGCACGTGCATGACTTCATCGCTTTCGGGAATCTCGACCCAGGGCCGGTCCGGAAAGACCCGCTTAAGGGACTCGTTGAAGCCGAACCAGCCGCGGCTGCCGTGAAAGTCGTCCACCATGAGGAAGCCGCCGCGGAGCAGGTACTCCCGCAGCCGTGCGGCCTCGCGGTCGTCCAGGTACCAGTCGCCGACCTCCACGGCGTATAGCCATGGGTAGTCGAACAGCGCGTCGTCGTCCAGGCTCACCATGCGGGCGCCGTTGCCGTCGTAGCGGCTGACGATGGCGCCGTCCACCCGGGTGAGGCGGGTCAGGCCCTGCATGAAGTGGTACTCGGCATCGGGCCAGTCCACCAGCGCGGAGCCCCGGCCCCAGCCGTAGCTGCTGGGATAGATAAGGCGGGAAAACTGGAACTCGGCGATGGGCGACTCGGTCAAAAGCGGGGATTGCCGGGCGGAAGGGAAGTGCTGGGCAAGAGCGGCCGGCGGCAACGCGAAGGCGGCGGCGCCCGCAAGGAGCAGTTTGGCGTAGTGAACCAGGGTCTGCATTTGGCGGTTACTTTATCACGGTGGAGGCGCGCCGGAACGCCGTTGCCGGCGGGCGTGAAAATGCTGCAAGAAACGAGATCCCGCCCCTATTCGGCGTCGCCCGTAGTGCTATCATCGGCGGCTGTGCGCAGGCTCGAAGGCGCATCGCTGGATCATCGTGTTTGAGTTTCTCTTCAAGTATTCCCCGACCGTTTTCGAGAACGGCGAACTCGTGCTTGCGAGCGGCTGGCCCGTGTGGCTGCTGGCCGCGGGCGTGGCCGCGGCGGCGGCGGCGATCGCGGTCAGCCTGTCCAGGCGGCGGGACACGCTGCCGGCGCCCCGGCTTGCCGCGATCGGGCTGCTCCAGGTCGCCATGGTGGCGGTCATCCTGACGCTGCTCTGGCGGCCCTCGCTGTCCACTCAGACCCTGCGCGCCCAGGAAAATTCCGTGGCGCTGCTGCTGGATACCTCCGCCAGCATGAGCTACGGCGAGGGCGGGGAATCCCGTCTGCAGCAGGCGGTGGCGGCGCTGGACGGCGGCGCCCTGGACGATCTGGCCGAGCTGTTCGAGGTGCGGCTGTACGCCTTCGCGGGCGCATCCGAAGGCATCGATGCGCTCGCCGACGTGCCCGCCCCGGGCGAGGCCACCCGTATCGGCAGTGCGCTGGTGGACGTGCTGCGGGAGGCGCGTTCCTCGGCCCTGGGCGCGGTGGTGCTGATCAGCGACGGCGCCGACAATTCGGGCGAACTCGATACCGCGCGGCTTGCGGAGATCGCCGGCTACGGCGTGCCGGTGCACGCGGTGGGCGTCGGCCGCGAGTCCATACCGGAGGATATCGAGCTTGAGAGCGTGGCGGTCTCCGACCAGGTCATGCCGGGCTCCAGGATCAGCGCCCAGGTCAGCATCCGCTACGCCGAGCCGGGCGAGGCCCGGCTGCGGGTCTACGACGGCGATGCGGTCATGGCGTCGGAGCCCGTGACGCTGCCGGCGGGCGCCGGGATCACCACCCGCTGGGTGGAATTCGACGTGGGCGAGGCCGGCGTCAAGGACCTGCGCTTCAGCCTCGACCCGCTGCCCGGCGAGGGCAATGTCACCAACAATACCCGGTACCGCACGGTGGTCGTGCCCGAGGCCCGGCGCTCGATCCTTTACGTGGAAGGCGAGCCGCGCTGGGAGTACAAGTTCATCCGCCGGGCGCTGGACGAAGATCCCGCGGTGCGCCTGGCGAGCCTGCTGCGAACCACGCCGAACAAGTTCTACCGCCAGGGCATCGATTCTCCGGACGAACTGGAGGGCGGCTTCCCGGAGGACCGCGAAACGCTGTTCCAATACGACGGGCTGGTCATCGGCAGCTTCTCGGCGGCCGGTCTGACCGAGGAGCAGCAGGAACACATCCGCGATTTCGTCAGCGAACGCGGCGGCAGCCTGCTGATGCTCGGCGGGCGGCGCGGCCTCGCCGACGGCGGCTGGGGCAACAGCGTCGTTGCGGAGGCGCTGCCGGTGCAGCTTCCGGACCTGGACGCCGCCAGCTTCATGCGCGTGCCGGTGCCCGTCGAACTGACCGCCGAAGGCCAGGAATCCCTGGTGACCCGCCTTGACGCGGACCGCGAGTCGAACCGGGAGCTTTGGCTCCAGATGCCGGACCGCGCCGACTTCCTGTACGTGGGCGCGGTCAAGCCCGGGGCGGTGACCCTGCTGGAAGCCGAAGTCCGGGGCACGGCCCAGCCCCTGCTGGTGCACCAGCGCTTCGGCCGGGGCCAGGTGTACGTGCTCGCCAGCGGCGGCACCTGGCGATGGCAGATGCAGCTGCCGTCGGAGGATCAGCGCCACGAGACGTTCTGGCGCCAGATCCTGCACGCGCTGGTCTCGGCCACGCCGGAACGGGTGGTGCTCACCGCGGAGCGGCCCTACTACGTCGAGGAGGACGAGGTGGTGCTCAGGGCGCGCGTCCGGGCCGGCGGTTTCGAGCCCGTGGGCAACGCCAGCGTGGAGTTGTCGGTATCGGGCGACGCCCTTGCCGGCGACCCGGCCGCGGCGGAGCCGGTGCTCATGCAGCCGGTATCCGGCGAACCGGGCGCCTACGAGGCGACCGTGTTGGCCGATGCCGCCGGGCTGTACCGCTTCGAGGCCAGCGCCGAGGTGGGCGAGGAGACGCTGGGCCGGGCCGGGTATTCGGTGCGGCGCGCCACCGGGGTCTCCGAACACTTCCAGATTCAGCAGAACCGCCCACTGCTTGAGCGCGTCGCCTCGCTGACCGGCGGCCGCTACTTCACCCTGGGCCAGTTGGACGAGTTGCCGGAAACGATCCAGTTCTCCGAGGCGGGCATCGTCGAGCGGGAACTCCTGGACCTGTGGAACATGCCCTTCGTCTTCCTCCTGCTGCTGTTGCTCAAGGCCGGCGAATGGGTGCTGCGGCTGTTCTGGGGGCGGCTGTGAGGATCCTGGCGAGGCGCTTTGAAGGCCTGGTGCGGCCATTCGTTGGCCTGGTGCGGCGATTTGCTGGCCCGGTGCGGCGATGCGTTGTCCTGGCGCTGCTGTTCGTCCCATTGTGGCTGGCGCCAGCGGCGAATGCGGAGCTGTACTACCTGATCGTCGGCGGCCTGGGCGGCGAGCCCGCCTACGCCAATCGATTCCTCGCGCAGACCGAAACCCTCGCCGACGCCGCGGCGCGCTCGCTGGGCGACGACGCCCGGGTCACGCTCCTGAACGGCGAGGACGCCACCCGGGAGGCGCTCACCGAAGCCCTGCAGGGCCTGGCGGAGACCGTCACGCCCGCCGATACCCTGGCGGTATTCCTGGTCGGCCACGGCACCTACGACGGCTTTGCCTACAAGTACAACCTCCCGGGCCGCGATCTCGACGGCGAGGAACTGGCCGAACTGCTCGGCGCCGTGCCCGCCGGCCGCCAACTGGTGGTCAACACGACCAGCGCCAGCGGCGCGGTGCTGGAATCCTGGGCGAAGGATGGGCGTACGCTGATCACCGCCACCCGCAGCGGCGGCGAGCGCAACGCCACCCGCTTTGCCGAGCACTGGACGGCGGCGCTGTCCAGCGAGAGCGCCGATACCAACCGCAACGGCATCATCACCGCCCAGGAAGCCTACGACTACACCGAGCGGATGGTGGCCGAGAGCTACGAGAACGAGGGCACGCTGGCCACCGAGCACCCGCAACTGACGGGCGAGCCGGCGGAGTCGTTCACCGCCGCGCGGCTGGCGGCCCGGGTGGCGCTGACCCAGGAACTGGAGCGGCTGTTTGCCGAGCTGGACGGCCTGGAGGGCCAGGTCCAGGCCCTGCGCACCCGGCGCAGCGAGATGGACAGCGATGTCTACCTGAACGAATTGCAGGCCCTGCTGCTGGAACTTGCGCTGGTGCAGCAGCGGATCGACGATGCCCGCGCCGAAGAATAGCGGCGCGCGGTGCTCTCCACGGGCTCCCGGGCCACGGGTTGCCGAACCTTGCATAAGCGGTCTGCGGGCTCCCGGGCCATGAACCTCCGGGCCCCAGCGGCCTGTCCGGCGCAGGCCGCTATGGCGGCGGTCGCCATGGCGGCGTCGGCCCTGGCGTTGCCCGCTGCGGCGCAGTCGATCGGCGCCCAGCCGTTCGACTACTCACCCGACCGGGATCCCGCACTGCAACCCTGCGACGAGCGCTACCATCGCGGCGAGCGGGCCGAAGCGGCGGCCTGTTACACGCGGGTCTCCGCGGAGAGCCTCGACGGCGCCGTGCGCGCCGAGGCGGCCTGGCGGCTGGGCGACCTGCAGGCGGCCAACGCCTTCTTCCGCACCGCCCTGGAACTCGATCCGGAGTCCTTTGTCATCCGGGAGCGCTGGGGGCGGCTGTTCCTGGCGACCCACCAGGCGGACGAGGCCGCCAGGCTGTTCACGGAGGCGCTGGAACTCAACGAGGACTACACGCCTGCCAGGCTCGGCATCGCGGCGGTCGCCCTGGGCCGCTTCGAGGATCGCGCCAGGACCATCGTGGAGGAGGTTCTGGAGGGTGACGGGCGGCACATTGAAGCGCACCTGATCTCGGCGCGGTTGAGCCTTGAGAACGGTGGGGTCGATGCCGCCAGGGAGGCCCTGGACGAGGCGCTCGACATCGCCGACGCACAGGACCTGCCCCCGCTGGAGGTCTACTCGCTGCATGCGGCGGCGGACGTGCTCCAGGGCATCACCACCAGCGAATGGACCGATCGGGCCCTGGCCTACAACCCGTCCTACGGCGAGATCCACGCCACGCCGGCCTATTACTACCTCATCAACCGGCGCTACCGCGAAGCCGTCGAACTGCTGTTCGAGGCGGTGCGCATCCAGCCGGATCTGTGGACCGCCCACGCCGAACTGGGCGTCAACCTGTTTCGCCAGAATCGCGTCGAGGAGGCGCAGGCGCACCTGGCGCTGGCCTACCAAGGCGATCCCTTCAGCGCACAGACGGTCAACACGCTCAGGCTGCTCGACAGCCTCGAGAATTTCGTGGTGCTGAGGCGCGAGTTGCCGGAGCGGGAGGTCGGCGCGGGCGTGAGTACGCAGGTCGGCGCGGAGGTCGGCACGGAGGGCGAGACCAGTGCCGTTGTTTCCGCGGAAACATCAGCTGCGCCCGGTGAAACCGCGCCGCCCGGCGAAACGACTGCCGTGTCCGGGGAAACCACCACCCCACCCGGCATGCTACTGCGTCTCCACAAGGACGAGGCGCCGGTCATCGATGCCTACGTCACCGACCTGGTTGCCGACAGCGTCCAGGCCTTCACCGAGCGCTACCAGTTTGAATTGCAGGAGGACGTGGTGGTGGAGCTCTACCCGGAGCACGACGACTTTGCGGTCCGGACCCTGGGGCTGCCCGGCATCGGCCTGCTGGGGGTGGCGTTCGGCTACCTGGTGGCCATGGACAGCCCCTCCGGCAGCCGTGAGGGCGAGTTTCACTGGGGGACCACGCTCTGGCACGAGATCGCCCACATCTTCACCCTTGAAGCCACCGGCAACCTGGTGCCGCGCTGGTTCAGCGAGGGGGTGTCGGTCTTCGAGGAGTGGAGCACCGGCCCGCTGCCCGGCCGGCACATCCCGGTGCGGGTGCTCGAGGCCATGGCGGACGACCGCTTCCTGCCGGTCGCCGAACTGGACGGCGGCTTCATGCGGCCGACCTATGAGGGCCAGGTCATCGTTTCCTATACCCAGGCCGGGCTGCTGTGCCAGTACATCGCCCGGGAATGGGGCCAGCAGGGGCTGGTGGACATGCTGAACGGCTTCGCCGACGGACTGAGTACCGCCGGAGCGATTCGCGAGGGCCTGGGCGTTGCGCCGGAGGAGCTGGACCGCGGCTTCCGGGAGTTCCTGGAAGTCGAGTTCCGCACCACGCTGGACGGGCTGGAAGAGTGGCGGGAGTACACGCGCGCAACCTATGAGGCCCTGGACGCGGAAGACTTCGAAGCGGTGATCGAGCGCGCCGAGTCCGCCATCGCGGCGTATCCGGACTACGTGGACGACGGCGACGGCTACATTCCCAAGGCGCTGGCCCTGGACGAACTCGACCGGCGCCCGGAGGCCATGGACACCCTGGAAACCTACTGGCGGCTCGGCGGTTATTCCCCGGGCGCCCTTCGGCGGCTTGGCGCCTGGCTGCACGACGCCGGGCGCCCGCAAGACGCCATCGCCGTCTACGACGACCTGATCATGGTCACGCCGCTGGACGCCGAGGTGCACACCACCCTGGGCGACTGGATGCTGGCCGAGGGCATGGCCGACGGCGCGTTGCGCGAGTACCGGGCGCTGATGGCCACGCAACCCCACGACATGGCGGGCGCCCATTACCGGCTCGCCACGGCTTTTCTTGCGCTTGAGGATCAGGCCAGGACCCGGGAGCATCTGTTGTATGCTCTGGAAATCGCGCCCCACTACCGTGAGGCGCAGCAACTGCTATTGGAGATCGTACGTTGAGCAATGCACTGGATACCGAAGAAGCCCGCGGCCTGATCGAGTCCTTCCACACTGCGCTGGAAGGCATTCGGGTGCAGGTCGGCAAGGTCATCATCGGCCAGGAGGAGGTCGTGGACCATCTCCTGGTGACCCTGCTGGTGGGCGGCCACTGCCTCATCACCGGCATGCCCGGCACCGCCAAGACGCTGCTGGTGCGCACCCTGGCCATCGCGCTGGGCCTGAAGTTCAAGCGCATCCAGTTCACCCCGGACCTGATGCCCACGGACGTCACCGGCACGGACGTGATCGAGGAGGACATCACCACGGGGCACCGCACCTGGACGTTCGTGCCAGGGCCGATCTTCGCCAACGTGCTGCTGGCGGACGAGATCAACCGCACGCCGCCCAAGACCCAGTCGGCGCTGCTTGAGGCCATGCAGGAACTCACGGTGACGGTGCGCGGGGACCTGCACGAGATCGACCCGCCCTTCTTCGTGCTGGCGACCCAGAACCCCATTGAGCTTGAGGGCACCTACCCGTTGCCGGAGGCGCAGCTCGACCGGTTTCTCTTCAACGTGATCCTGGACTACCTGGACGACGACGAGGAACTGGCGGTGGTGGACCGCTACACCACGCGCATGGATATACCCGCGGTGGATGCCTGCACCGGTCCGGAGGAGATCGTCCGGTTTCAGAGCCTGGTGCGGCAGGTGCCGGTGGCCGAGTCGGTGAGCCGTTTCGCCGTGGAGCTGGTGCGCGCCACCCGGCCGACCGATCCCGCGGCGCCGGAGGTGGTCAAGCGCTACGTGCAGTACGGCGCCAGCGTGCGCGCCACCATGTTCCTGACCCTGGCCGCCAAGGCCCGGGCCCTGATGCAGGGCCGCTACCACGTCACCCGCGACGATATCTGCGCGCTGGCGCTGCCGGTCATGCGCCACCGCGTGCTGACCAACTACTTCGCTGAATCCGACAAGGTGGAGGTGGACGACGTGCTGCGCCAGCTTGTGGACTACATGCGCGCCGAGGCGCCGGCCGCCAAGGCCGGCTGAGGCGGGCTCGTGGAAGGCTTGACCGAAGCGCAGGCGGATCCGTGGAAAGTTTGAGCGTAGCGCAGGCGGGCCCGTGAAAGCTTTGACGGAAGCGAGGGCAGCACGTTGGCTGTGGTGACCGCAACCGCGCCGGGCGCGGCGTACGACCTGCTCAAGCCCGAGGTGCTGGCGAGCCTGTCCAACCTGGAACTCGTGGCCCGGGCCGCCGTGCACGGATTCCTCAACGGCCTGCACCGCTCGCCGCTGTTCGGCTTCAGCCAGGAATTCGTCGAGTACCGCGCCTACGCAGAGGGCGACGACCCGCGGTTCGTGGACTGGAACGTCTACGCCCGCACCGAGCGCACCTACATCAAGCGCTACCTGGGCGAGACCAATACGCGCCTGGTCATCCTGCTGGATGCCAGCGCCTCCATGGGCTACGGCTCAGGCGACATCACCAAGTTGCAGTACGCGAAGTACCTGGCCGCGACCCTGGCGTATCTTGCCTCCAAACAGCACGATGCGGTGGGCCTGATCGTCTTCGACGAACAGGTGCGCGAGCACCGCCCGCCGTCCTCGCGGGTGGGCAAGCTGAGCGGCGTGCTGCACGCCATCGACCGGGCCGAGCCCGGGGTGGGCACGGACCTGCGAGTGCCGTTCGAGACCTTCCGCCAGTTCGAGCGCGGCCGGGGGCTGGTGGTGGTCATCTCCGATTTCTACTGCGTGCCGGAGGCGATGATCAAGGGCGTTCAGCCGCTGGCCTACCAGGGCCAGGACGTGGTGCTGTTCCAGTTGCTGGATCCCCAGGAACTGGAACCGCAGATGCGCGAGTCGGCGCTGCTGGAGGACATGGAAACCGGCGAGGCGATGGAAGTGTCCCCCATCTTCATGCGGTCGCGCTACAGGGAGCGTATCGGCGAGCACATCGAGGCGCTTCAGGGGTGTGCTGCGGGCGCCGGCGTCGACCACAAGCTGGTGAACATCGACGAATCGCTTGAAGGCGCGCTGCGCAACTACCTGCTGTTCCGGCAGAGGCGGCTGCGGTGACGTTCCTGGCGCCGGCATTCCTGCTGGGACTCCTGGCCATCGGCGTGCCGGTGTGGCTGCACCGGCTGTCGTCCACCAATCCCAATCGCCAGCTCTTCAGTTCGGCGATGTTCCTGGAACCCGGCGAGCCGCGCCGGGTGCTGGCGAAGAAGCTGCAGTACCTGCTGCTGCTGGCGCTGCGCGTCGGCGTGCTGGCGCTGCTGGCGCTGGCATTCGCGGGGCCTGCGCTGCAGGGCGCGGTGCAGAACCTGGTCGCCGACACCGCCCGCCTGCACGTCATCGTCATGGACCTGTCGGCCTCCATGGGCCACGGCGAGCGCTGGCAGCGCGCCGAGGCGGCCGCCGGGGCCGTGGTCGGGGATCTCGGCGCCGGCGACGCGGCGCAGTTGGTGGCTGCCGGACGGATCGTCGAGGTGCTCGAGGAGCCCACCCTGGACCGTGATGCCGTTCGCAGGGGCGTGGCGACCCTTGTGCCCGGCCCGTTCGCCCTGGACTACGGTCAGTTGATGCGTTCGGTGGACAGCCTCGCGAGGGGCGCCGAATTGCCGGTCACCGTCCACGTGATCACCGATGCCCAGCAGAGCGCCCTGCCGCCCAGGTTTGCGGATCTCGCGCCGCGCACGCCGCTGGAGCTGGTGGTGCACGACGTTTCCGCCCCGGATGAAAGCAACCTGAGCGTGGACGGGCTGGCCTGGTCGCCGGTGTCGGGCGACTTCGTCGCCGGCGTTCGAAGTTATGCGGACGAGGCGGCGGAACGGACCGTGACGCTCAGGCTCAACGGCGCGCTGGCTGGCGAACGGCAGCTCACCGTGGGGCCCGGCGATTCGGCCCAGGTGACATTCGAGGGGCTGGAACTGGCGGCCGGCGGCAACCGCGTCACCGCCGAACTGACGCCCGGCGACGACCTGGCGGTGGACGATACGCGCTACCTGGTGGTCAAGCGCCCGGAGCCGCGCCCGGTGCTGATGGTCAGCGCCGACGGGCGGAGCGGCGCCTCGCCGTTCTTCGCCTCGGCGCTGGGGACGCTGGCGGCGCAGGACTACCGAATCGATCCGGTCACCGCGGCCGGTCTCGCCGACCGCGCGCTGGAAGACTACGTATTCATCGTGGTGACCGACGCCGGGGTGCTGGAAGACGAAGACGCCGCCCTGCTGCGCGCTTACGTGGAGTCCGGGGGCGCCCTGTTCATGGCGCTGTCCAGGCGCTCGGCGGGACTCGCCGAGGCGCCGGTCACCGGGCACGGGTTCGAGCCCTTTTCAGATTTCGGGCGCCGCGACGGGGAGTTCCTGGTCGTGGGCGCCCTGGACCGCACCCACCCCGCGCTGGGCCGGATGGACGAAGTGCGCCGGGCGCGCTTCTATCGCCACGTGGCGGTGCAGCCGCAGGGCGGCGACCGGGTGCTGATGCGCCTGGACGAGGGCGGACCGCTGCTTGTCGAGCACACTCTCGGCGCCGGCCGGGTCATGCTGTACGGCTCATCTCTGGACCGGGAGTGGAACGATCTGCCGGTGCAGCCCGTGTTCGTGCCGATGATCGCGCAGCTTGCGGCGTACCTGGCCGGGGACCACCAGGTCAGTTTCGAAGCACGGCTGGGCGCGGCGCTCTCGGCCAGGTCCATGGGGTTCGCGGGCGCCCAGGTGTTCGCGCCCGACGGCGACATGGCGCTGGGAATCGCCGGCGCCGGGGCCGGGGACGACGTGCTGGTGGATCAGATCGGTTTCTACGAAGTCGTCGGCGCCGGCCGCACGGAACTCGTCGCGGTGAATGTCGATCCAGGGGAATCGGACCCGGCCGCAATGGCTCGGGACGAACTGGCCCGATGGAGCGAACTGGGTCCCGGAGCGGAACAGGCAGGTGCTGCGATTTCGGGTATCATGGACGCGCCGCCCACGGAGTTGTGGCCATGGATACTGGCGCTGCTCGCCGCGCTGGTTCTGGCGGAGTCCTGGATAGGTAACAGGCACCTCAAGGTGCGACGGGGAATAGCCGCATGAAGGCACAGGATCGACTCGAAGCATACCTCGGCGGATTCCGCCAGCGCCTCAGGACGCTGATCCTGGCAAGGGGCGCGGCGGCACTCTGCGCGGCGGCGTTGGGGGTGACCCTGCTGGCCGTATACATCGGCACCCGCCAGGCCTTCCCGGCCGAACTGATGAACGGCGCGCGGCTGCTGCTGGCGCTGACCCTGGGCGCCATCGCGGCGCTGCTGCTGGTGCGCCCGCTGCAGGCTCTGCGGCGCACCCGCGGCGTGGCCGACATCGAGAAGCGCGCGCCGGACTTCGACGGGCGCATCGAGACCTACGACGAACTGGCCGGCGGCAAGCGCGAGGGCGCCCCGCAGCCGTCCCCCTTCCTCGGGCTGCTGGCCGAGGACGCCTGGCGCCTGGCGCGCGGGATTCCCGCAGCGCTGCGGGTGCCGGGGCGTGAAATCACGGTGCCGGGCGCTGGCCGGGGCAGCCCTGGCCGCGCTGGTGTGGTTCGCGGCGTTCGGCCCGGACAACTGGCGATACGGGGTTCGCCACGTC
>VYEH01000211.1:23943-24832 GCA_009843005.1 Pseudomonadota bacterium
CGTATCGTCGTCAGTCCGGGCGACGGCGCCGTTCGCCGGGGCGGGGACCTGGTAATCGACGCTTATGCGCAGGGTTTCGATCCGGTGGCCGCCGAGGTGTTCGCGCGCTTCGAAAGCAGCGAGGACTGGGAAAGCGCGCCCATGCTGGCCGATGACGGCCTGTTCGAATTCACGTTCTTCGCGGTGCGCGAACCGGTGAGCTACTACGTGGTTGCCGCGGGCGTGCACAGCGAGGAATTCCAGGTGGACGTGGTCGACCTGCCCCGGGTGAGAAACGTCGCGCTTACCTACCACTATCCGCGCTGGACGCAGCTTGAAACCCAAATCGAGGATCCGGGCGACGACATCAGCGCCGTGGCGGGCACCCGGGTGGAAGTGGAGGTCACCACGGACCAGCCCCTGGGCGAGGCCGAACTGATCGTCAACGGCGAGACCCTGGAAATGACGGCCGACGGGGCCACGGCCACCGGCGTGCTCGAGGTGAGCGAGTCGGGCGAGTACTACGTCTCGACGTATTTCGCAGACGATCCGGTGCGCCTCACCGACGACTATTTCATCGACGTGATCCCCGACAACAAGCCCGAGGTCAGCGTCGTGCGGCCGGGCCGCGACTGGCGGGCCAGCAACATCGAAGAGGTTTCCGTGCGGGTGGAGGCCCGGGACGATTTCGGCCTGGACCGGCTGGAACTGCACTACTCGGTCAACGGCGGCGAGTACAACGTCGTCGAACTCGACGCGGACGGCGCCTTCGCCGAGAGCGACGAGGTGCTGTACCTGGAGGAGATGGAAAAGCCCGCGAGCGCGAGCCTGAGCCCCGCCGGCGGGCTGGAGGACCTCCTGGGAGGCGATCGCTTGACGGTGGACCGTCTCGACGAGGTCCGGGACGCGA
>VYEH01000248.1 GCA_009843005.1 Pseudomonadota bacterium
CCATGGGTGGCGAGTGCGGCGAGAAAAAGACTGGCTGTGGTCAAGGTTCGATACATGACTACCTCACTCGTTGTATTCGCGAGACCCTCATGCGGGGTCCATCGGCCGATACTCTCGTTTCAGCCAGCACACGCTGCGGACGACGACTGACATTATCTTATCAAGCTCATGAAACCCCGATCCCCGGACAAGTGTCGAAATGGCGGAATTTTCCGTACCACCCCATGAATTTTCGGGACCGGAAACAGCGACTCTCGTACCGTGGAGCATTGTCCTGACTTGTAGTGCAGATGTACCCGCCACGCTGGCTTTCCCGGCTATGAAATTTTGTTCCCTACCCATGAGGAACTATCCGAACATGAACATCGAACTGCTTCGCGATGCTATATTTTGATCGCTACGCCTGCGCGCTTCGGCGACGCGAAATCCGGAGTCAGGTTCGATGAACATTAGATCCATACTCATCGCGCTGGCCTGCGTGCTGGTGCTGTTTTCGCTGCGAGCCCTGGCCCACCACAGCCTGACTGTCTTCGACAGAGACACCGAAATCTCCATTGAGGGCGCGGTGGTCGAGTGGTACCTCGGCATGCCGCACGCCCATTTGACGATCGAGGCCACCGACGCGAACGGCGGCACGGCCGTCTACCAGCTCGATTTCGGCAATACCCCCCGAATGATCGAGGACAACGGCTGGGACGAGAGCAGTTTTCAGCCCGGAGATCGGATCAGCGTGACCGGCTCGCCCTCACGTCTCCGCAACGATACGCGGTTTCTGGTGGCAAGCCTCCGCCAGCCGGACGGTGGAGTCGCGACGCTTCGCTCCGGGCCCGAAGATCCGCGTTCCGCCGGGGAGGCTCGCGGCGCGGGTGAAGGCGATGCCCAAGCCCGATTCACGGCCGGTCTTCCGATGGAGCGCATCACCCTGCCCAAAATCACGTTCTCCGGGTTGATTACCGCCGCAAGCTGGACAGACACGAGCGTGACGATGACGGTCAGGGGCGCGGAGGAAGGCGGGACGGAACAGGATTACCAGCTCAGATATGTCGGTGCGCCGCTGCTTTATGAAGCCCAGGGGGCGCACGAGGACGATTACCCAGTCGGTACGGCCGTTCGTGTAGTCGGCTTCATCGATCGCGCCGCAGGCAATATCGTGTTTCCGGAAAACCTGTTTGCGGGCGAAAAAACCATCGGCAATCGAATACGTGCGGCGCGTGCAGCCCTGCAACACCTTGGGGTAATTGAGCCCTGACAACGGACTCGGAGGTTCATGTTCATGAAAGGCATAGTCGGAATTGCTTTGGGCATTGCAACACTGACGGTATCCCCGGTTTCAAAGGCGCATCATTCGTTTGCAGCCGAATTCGACAGAAACGACCCGGGGCAAATTGAAGGCGTCATCACGAGGGTTAACTGGAGAAATCCCCACGTCAGCTACGAGCTTGACATCGTCAACGATCAGGGTGAGACGGAGTCCTGGGAAGTGGAGACGTTCCCGACCGGTGGCCTGCTCGATGGCGATTGGACCAGGGACACCCTGTCCGTCGGGGACCGGGTCACCTTTTCCGGCTCCAAGGGCCGGAATGCCGCAAAAAAAATGTACCTCAGTTCGGTCCGGCTTGCCGACGGCAGCACCTTGCGACCCGGGGGCGGCGGGCAGGGGCAGGTGGCCGATGCAACCCTGGCCTACGAGAATATCGATGTCGTGGACTATGGGGTAAGGGTCAATGAGTACCCGGTCGACATCACCGGCGCCTGGAACAACCGACACAACTTCAGAGTGACTGTCGACGATCTCGAACCCAAGCCAACCCCATTCACGAACGAGGGGCGGGCGGTGTACGAAGCCACCGAGGAGTGGCAGGATGCGTACAAGTTCTGCGTGCCGAACCTGCCGCGCCTGTTCGGTTCGCCGCGGCGCATGGAAATCGTCGATGCGGGCGATTATTACCTGATGGTGTTCGGAGCCAGGGATATCGCTCGCCGCATATTCATGGACGGGCGGGAGCCGGTGGCGCCCGATCAGTTGTCGACGCTCGGGCATTCGAATGGCCATTGGGAGGGCGATACCTTCATTGTCGAGACGATCAATCTGTTGCCGGGCTGGCTCGACGGTTCCGGATTGCCCATGTCGGGTGGGGATGGTACGCGAGTGGTGGAAACCTACGACATCAGTGCGGACGGGCTGACGATCGACCGCGAAATGGTCATTCACGATGACTATTACACCGAGCCCCTGACGCGCCGGCGCGGATCCATGCGCGGTGATGTCCCGCTTTACCAGGATCTGCCGTGCAACCCTGCGCCATTTGTCGAAGATCTGGCCGAACGGGGTTTGCTCGACGAGGCTGTCAGAATGCACCAGTAGGTTCCTGCCTTGAGAGTGAGACTCCAAAGCCGGAGCTGGCAGCAGGATCCGGATATCAGGCCCCTGTTTGCCGATCCCGGCAGTGAAGCCGTGCGCCACTTCGAGCCGACGAGCGTCTGCGTGTTCAACCCCTTTGGCGAGGATGAACCCCCCGGGGAATGGAGATGAAGATGATTCGATTGATCACTTTTGCTTGCCTGTTGGCGGCCGGTTCAATGGCCTCCGCCCATCACTCCGCACGCGCCTTTTTCGACACCGACAACATGGGCGAGATCGAGGGCGAGGTGACCGGGACCAGTCGCGCTCAAATCTTCAATTGAGGGAGTGTTGCCAGATGCTCAGTAAAAGAATGAGGCCCGTGTTCGTGGGTCTCGGTTCCGTACTTGCGTTCGTTACCGCCCACGTCTTTGCGCACCATGGGCCGATCGGCCCCAGCCTCTACAACACCGACGATCTGTTCGTGGTCGAGGGCGAACTCACGGACATCTTCTGGCGCAGTCCGCATGTGCGTTTCGCCGTGACGGAGGTCAGCGAGAGCGGCGAGGAGACTGTCTGGGAGATCGAGTTGGCGCCCGGTCCGCGCGAACTGGAGGGGGATGGCGTGACCCCCGACCTGTTCCCCCTCGGGGGCCACGTCAGGGTCGGCGGTTTCGTTTCCCGGTGGAATTCGCGCACCATCGGCATGCGCAGCATGCTCTTCCCGGACGGGACAGAATACACCGGCGACAGTACGCAGTTGGTCGGTAGCACCGCACGGGTGCAGCGAGCGCCCCGCCAGGCGGCCGAACCCCGCGACGCGGCGGCAGCGGAGCAACCAGACGGCATCTTCCGCGCGTGGCGCGCCACCATGAGACCCAGCGAATGGGCCGCGCTGAACGAATACGATCGCCTTCTCACGCCCCGGGCGGCGCAGGCCAAGGCGGACTGGGACCCGGCGACGCATCCCGTTCTCGACTGTGTCCCGCGAGGTTTTCCGGAGAACATGGTCAACGCCAGTTTCACGTTCGTTCCCGAAGGCGACACCATCGTCATGGCCCGGGGGGGCGGGAGCCGCGTGATCCACATGGGGCCGGACGGAGCGCCGCCCGGCACGGAGCGCAGTCACCTGGGCTACTCCACGGGGCGCTGGGAGGGCGATACGCTGGTCGTGCGGACCACCCACGTGAACTGGCCCTATTTCGATCGCGACGGCACGCCGCAGTCGGACCGGACCGTGTTCGTCGAGCGCTTCACGATGAGCGCCGACGGGAGCAACCTGGACCATGCGATGACCGCAACCGACCCGGCCAACTTCATCGAGCCGATCGTCACGACCAACCGGTACAGTTGGCGCCCGGGCGCGGGCGCCGGCGCGGCGGGCACTGGCGTGCTAACGGGCTCGAACGCGCCCAGGTGCGAGGTCTGGGATATCACCGAGGAATCGGGTTGACGCCAGGGTGCTCAAGTGGCGTCGAACGGGTACATCGGTGTTGTCGAAGGGGAGATCACCGAAGTCTTCTGGCGCAATCCCCATGTTCGCATGCGCCTGCAGCGCACGGCCGATTACGGGCAGGAGGAGGAGTGGGAGATCGAGTTCGGCTCGGTGAACACCATCGAGCGCATCGGCATCACGCGGGATCTCCTGGCTGTCGGCGACCGCACCATACACATGAATGGCGCCGGCTCGCCGTCGCAACCGCGGATGGGCCGCTCCGTCGGCCGCTGGGAGGACAGGACGCTCATCGTGGAAACCCGGGACATAGCGGATTGGCGATACATCGACGATGTCGGCGCGCCGCAGAGCGAGGATGCCCTGATCGACGAGCGCTTCACGCTGAGCGAGGACGGCACGGATCTTTCCTGGTCCGCGCGCATCACCGATCCCGTGAACTACTCCGAGCCCGTGATCATGGAGCACGCATGGACCTGGCTGCCCGACAACTCAGAGTTGGCTGCCGATTACCTATCGTTCGCCGCTAACAGGCGAGTAATTCAGCTGCAGGAAGTAGCGCCTGTCACCAGCCCCGACATTCGGCGTGGGATCCAGGCGCTCTTTACCCGTGAGATTTCGCACCGTCAGCGCAGCCGACAGGCTATCCATGATCTGGAAATTATGGCGCAAATCCCAGGTGGTCACGCCCCCGCTATTCACTATGCCAGTGGTATATTGCTCAATGTCCGAATCATGGCGGGCTAAAAGTCTTGTGCTATGCCCATCCAGCCAACTCGTACCCCAATTCAGGGTGATCGGTACGATGACTACCCACTCCCGAATCTGCGGAGTCGCATTGTTAAGCCCGGTAAAACCGACCGAGTCTACCAGCGCACCCTGCACATTGGCCGCCGGAACAATGGCTTCCAGCGTGTAAGTGCCATTGATACCCGCGGACAGTCGACCAAGCCCCGTGTTCCAATTTGAATTAACTGCGAAGTTGAGGCCCTTGAGAGTCGAAGTGTCGAGATTGGAATACAATGAATATTCCCCTGTGACCCCGTCATAGCCACCATCGATGATGCCGTCATTGTTGGCAT
>VYEH01000375.1:0-231 GCA_009843005.1 Pseudomonadota bacterium
TTCGAGACCAGCCGGCCCACCTCTCACGCCGATCCCGTGTACGTGGACAGCGGCGTCGTCCACTACGCCGTGACCAACATGCCCGGAGCCGTTCCCCGAACCGCGACGCTGGCGCTGAACAACGCCACGTTGCCGCACGTTCTCTCGCTGGCGCGACTGGGTTGGCGCCAGGCCGTTCAACGCGACCCGCACCTGCGCAACGGAGTCAATGTCAGCGCCGGGGAGATCAGG
>VYEH01000375.1:276-4872 GCA_009843005.1 Pseudomonadota bacterium
CTCGGCTAGCAGCGACGACCGTCATTGCGGGATCGAGACGGCCAACGCAGCGTAGCATTCTGTCGACCCGACCCGCCCGGTAGCGGGCCGGCAGTTGGGGTCCCCGGCGCCAGCAGGTAGAATCGACCCAACGATCGCAACTATCTCAGGCCGAACCCATGCGCACGCTGCTTTTGGCCGTACTGGCATTCGTTCCGGCAGGGACGCTGCTGGCCCAGAACTGGGTCAACTACCAGAATACGACCGATTTCTTCTCCATCAACCTTCCGGAGTCGGTCGAACCCGAAGTACGGGAAATCACCTGGCCGTCCGAGTATGGCGCGGTGTTTCCCGGACGGGTCTACACGGTCAGGGAAGGTCCGGCCACCTACACGGTGACGGTGGTCGACTACACGGACTCGCACCGCATCCACCTGGCGCGGACCAACTCGACGGAAGCCGATTCGCCCGTCAATTACTCGTACTGGCGAATCGACGTGCTCGCATCGGTTGCATACGCTGCAACGCAATTTCGCAGGCGCGGTGGTGAGGTCACGTATGACGCCTGGCACCATGTGGACCGCGTTGCCGGACACCAGCTCAACATCACCAATGCCGACGAATCGCGCAGCTACGTCGGCATCTATCTGCACGACGCCCGTCTGTACATCGTCGAGGCGACCGTGCCGAAGGGCTATCCGCCCCAGGTCCAGTTCCAGCAGTCCCTCGGATTCATCGACGAAGAAGGCAGAAATATCCGCTACGACTGGGCCGAAGACGGCTCGCTGATCCGCGGTACACGCTCCCGGTGAAGCGGTAACCACCGTCCCGGTGCCAGTGATTGCACCAGGTACAGCCGCACAACTGACGGAAGAAGAGTCATGGCAAACAGACACCAAACGACCACGCAGCGATCGTGGCTCCCAGCCACTTGCCTCACTCTCGCTCTGGCCGGGTGCGGAATGCAGGAGGATTCCCAAACCGACGGGTCAGCCGATCCGCCGTTCACCATCCGCAACGTCACGGGCAACCTCTACGAGGCGCGCACGGCTTCTCATAACGCGGTCTTTCTTGCAACGACCGATGGCATCATCGTCGTCGATCCCCTGCGCGCGGATTTCGCCGAGTGGCTTGAGGGCTAACTGGCGGCCCGCTTCGATTCCGAAGTGGAGTACGTGATTTACAGCCACCACCATCCCGACCATGTGGCCGGGGGGCAGGTCTTCGCCGACACGGCCATCTTCGTCGGTCACGAGAATACCGCCGCGAGGCTCGAGAGCGGGCTGCCGAGCAATGCGGCGCGTTCCGACGCCAACGGCAACGGCCTGCTGGAGCGGAGCGAGGCGGCCGGTGGCTACCTGGCCGGCTTCGACAGCATGGACACCGACGGAGATGGCAGCCTGAGCGGCTCGGAAATCAACGCCGGCACCCAGCCGCTGGACGTCACCTACACCGAGCAGATGATGTTGACTCTGGGAGACAGCACCGTGGAGTTGCATCATCCCAGCGCCGCGCACTCTGACGATACCACCGTAGTCCTGTTCCCGAATGAACGGGCGGCGTTTACGGTGGATTTCCTCCATGCCCGGCGTTTTCCGGGGACGCTGAGCGGCTATACGGTGGATGAATACGAGGCGGCGCTCGCTACCGTCGATGCGCTGGACTTCGACATCCTGGTTCCCGGGCACGGCAATGCAGGCACGAAACCCGACGTCAGAGCCTTTCTCGGCTTACTGCGCGACCTGGAGGCCGATGTCACGGCGGGGATCGCCGAGGGTCTTGACCGGGAAACGCTTCAGGAGACGATCCTGTTGGCGGACTACAGCGACTGGCTGCTCTACGATCAGCGACGCGCCAACATCGTCGGCGAGATGTACGACTCACTTACGGCGGCAGATTAGTCTGTTCGTCGCCCAACTCGACCCTCTGCCTGAATCCGTGGCGCAAACAGGGATGAGGCCACCATCCGGAGGAAACCCATGTCCAACCTGGTACTGGTCGTAACGGTCACACTCGACCCCGACTGCGTGGAGCAACTGAAACCGGCGATGCTGGAGAACGCCGCGCAATCCCGCCTTGAGGAGGATTGCTACGGCTTCGATGTGAACGTATCCGAGGACGATCCGAACACCTTCCTCTTCTACGAGGTCTACAAGGACGCCGACGCCCTGGCACGGCATCGCCAGACGCCCCACTTCCTGAACTACTGGAACCTGTTGCAGGAACTCGGAGACAAGGTCGAACGAAGGGCCCGACTCTACGACAAGTTGAACTGACTCTACTCCAC
Organism: Pseudomonadota bacterium; assembly: GCA_009843005.1. GTDB lineage: Bacteria > Pseudomonadota > Gammaproteobacteria > Steroidobacterales > Rariloculaceae > UBA6522. The sequence goes on from VYEH01000375.1 coordinate 2,543, forward strand.
CAGTTCCCGGTCGATCCCCACCGCCGTCTCGATCGCCTTGCACACGGCCGACGTGTCCAGGTGATTGAGGCCCAGCGCGATGGCGGAATTGAACTTCTGCCGGGAAGAAACGTAGAGATCGATGGGCGACTTCACGCTGGCGGCAAAGTCCGTGATGATCGCCGCGTCCTTCTCATATACGTCAAACATGGTGCCGCCGCCCTCGCGGTCCTCCGAAGCGGCCATCATCGCGCCGCGAATATCGAGCATTTTCGACCACCCGGCACCTTTTGTGAGCACTCGGTGGATCATCCGCGGATCGAGTCCCGCCTTCTGGCCGAGAACCATACACTCGGCGGCGGCCGTCGTATGCACATGGACCAGGTAGTTGGCCAGGAACTTCATCCTGCTGGCATTGCCGACCTCGCCGACATAGAAGTTTGTCGCAGTGAAGCCTTCAAGGACGGGTACGGATTCCTCGTAGGCATCCTCGTCGCCGCTGACATAGATGGACGCCATCATCTTCGCCAGCATTGACGGGGTACCGCTGATGGGGGAATCCAGAAAGCGCATCCCGGCGGCCTCCAACCGGCCGTGGGCGGATACTTTCTGCTCGACGGTCAACGTACTGCACTCGATCAGGATCTGTCCCGGCTTCGGTTGCATGAGCACCCCGTCCATGACATCCTCGAGGGCCTCGATATTCGGTAGCGACGTCGCCAGAATGTCGGCCCGCCGCGCCGCATCCGCCGACGATCCGGCCGCCATGAGCCCGGCATCCGCCAGCGCTTCCATGCACTGCGGCCTGATGTCGAACCCCGCGACCTCAAATCCGTTTCCGAGCAAATTACCAGCGATGTTTCCGCCCATGGGGCCCAGGCCAATGACGCCAACCGTTGGACTCATGTCCGATACTCCCGATCAACAAGATACCTGCTTGTGCCGCGCGGCGGACCGCCGCGCCCGTTACGCGCCGTGAAGTGTAGCGCGAATGGCCTGACTTTGTTATTTGCAGGAATCGCTGGCCAGTCGGGGCGTCCGCCCGTCGGCATCAAGCAGCCGTTGACTCATCGCCACTGCCTCCCGTTCTTGTCCTACAATTGCGTCGAGGATGCAAACTGAAACCTGAACTGTTCGGAACGAGCCTGGTGAACGACGGGTCCGCAAACGCGGCCGCCTGGCAGCGGGCGCAGTTGCCGGCGCGGGTGAAGGAGAACAAGGAGATGCGGCTATTGAATGGGGGAATTCCAATCTTCGCCGTGACCCTGGCGGCAATGGCCGCCGGCGCTCAAGTCAGCCCCGACGCGGCGACGGAGAAACAGCGCCTGCTTGAGACCGGGCGCACCCATGCAACCGCCTGGGATCTGTATCTGTCGTTACGGGCGCAAAGCGGCGGCGGACAACAAGCGCCATCGTTCGATCAGTTGCCGGATTGGACGGGCCTCTGGTCGCGGGCCCCCGATGCATTTGTGCTGTTTCAGCCCGAGGGCGGCGAATCGCCCCGGTTCACGCCCGAGGCGCAGCGTATGCTCGCCGAGGGCCGCGAACGCACGGCACAGGGAAATATCTACGACGAAGGCATCAGCGACTGCGGCCCGCCCGGTTTTCCCCGCTGGCTGGTCATCCCGTTCCTCAGGGAGTTCATCGTCCGACCCGAACAGACCTGGCTCACTTCGGAAACCGTCAACAACGTGCGCCGAATCTATACCGACGGCCGGGACCACCCGGACGAAGCCGAACGCTACCCGCTTTACTACGGCGATTCCATCGGCTTCTGGGATGAGGGCAAACTGGTCATCCATACCAACCAACTCATGGCCCGCTACATGGGCCGCAACAACCTCTACCAGAGCGATGCCATCGAGACCGTGGAGGTCTGGGAGACGGTCGCCGAAGACCGGATCGAGGTCGACGCCTGGATTTACGATCCGTCAATCCTCGAAGAACCCTGGCACACCAGGGTGGTCTACAACCGCGTTTCGAATCCGGACCGCTCGCTGCGTGTGCGTTACTGGCACTGCACGGAGAATCCCAACAACGAGGTATACGAAACCGAAGAAGGCGGCACCCAGTTCAGGGAGTTCCTGTTCGAGGAATGACCGACCGGATAACAAGAATGTCTGCATCGGGGCACACATGACGACAAAGGGATTACGCAATGGCAGTTGACACCGGCGAGCGAAGTTCGCCTATCCGCTACGAAGCTGACGAATCTCCGCCCACGGCGCTCAGCTTTGGCCTGGGACTGCAGCTTGCGATTCTCTGCATTGCCGGGATCGTACTGACTCCGGCGATCGTGATCCGTGCCGCCGGCGGCACCGAGGCGTACCTCTCATGGGCGTTGTTCGCCG
>VYEH01000194.1:0-348 GCA_009843005.1 Pseudomonadota bacterium
CTTGTAGCCGGCGATCTCGGTATCCCGAGCGGCTACCCGGCGCCAACTGGTTTGCGGCGAGTTGAACCGCAGTACTTCTTCCAGGGCGTTCGGTATCAGCGCGGGCTCGGCGCAGATCGCCTCCCAGTTCTCCCGCCGGGACAGCAGGCAGACCAGCGCGTTGCCGAGAAAATTGCTGACGATTTCATGGCCTGCGAAGGACAGGCCGTAGACCACCGATTCCACTTCCTTGTAGGTGAGGTCGTCAGGGTCTGCGTCGTGCCCGGCCAGCAGTTCCGAGGTGAAGTCGTCGGCCGGTTCCCGATGGCGGTGCTTCACGAACGACACGCAGTATCGCCAATAGGCGAG
>VYEH01000194.1:358-4807 GCA_009843005.1 Pseudomonadota bacterium
AGCATCTTCCGGGCGATATCGACCTGTTCATCTTCCGTCGCCTTGCCCCAGGTGAAGGCAAGCCGGTTGGTGGTCCATTCCTGAAGCTGGGGATCGTCCTTCCGGGGGAAACCGAGCAGGCGAAAGATCGTCTCCCCCGGCAATGGATGCCCGATCGTGGACACGAATTCGCAGGGTGCGCCGGCCTCGAGCATGCCGTCGACGAGGGCCTCGCAGCGCTCGCGAACATAGGGCGTCAGCGCCCGGATGCGTCGGCCGGAGAACCCGGCCTGAGTGTATTTCCTGATCCGTGTGTGATCCGGACGGGCGCGATTGGACATCACCGCGATGGGGTCGTAGTCGGTTGCGGAGAGCACTTCGGCGGCGGCGTCACAGATGGGAAGTACGGGGTCCTGGACGTTTTCCGAGGAATAAACGTCCGGATTCGTGAATACGGCGGCGACATCCTTCATCCGGGTGACGACCAGGTAGCCCAGTTCTTCGGAATAAAAGACGGGAGAGTCGCCGCGCCGTCTGGCCAGTTCTGCGTACGGATCGGCGACATATTCGGGCTTGAAGGGCGAGAACGCGTGGTCCACGGGACAACCCTCGGGCTTCGGAGCGCGTTCGATGCGGAGTTTGTGATAGGCCTCTGCCATGGCGTGTGCTGTGATCGCGATGCGTCGGGAATTCCAGTGCTCTATCCAACTGATGATAGCGGATTGGCACTAGCTCGGTTCGGAACCCTCCCGCGCGGCCAGCCGTGGGGATTGAAGTGCGGCGATGGCGATGGCCGCCACCAGGAAGGGCGTGGCGTAGATAAGGAAATTCAATCCCCTGGATAGTCCCAGGGCGATCAACAGCCCGGCGACCGTGGGGCTCAGGATAGCGCCGACACGCCCGATGCCGATGCCCCAGCCGAGGCCGCTGGAGCGCGACCGGGCGTCGTAGAGCCGCACTGCCGCGATATACAGAGCGACAAAACTGCCGTTGATGAAGATTCCGGCGAAAAATGCCAGCACCGACAACAGGGTCACGTTCAGGGGCATGAAGCCGAATACGGCCATGAGTGCGAAGCTGCTCAACAGGAAGACGGTGAGCATGGGTCGTAGTCCCCGGGTACGGGACCGCAGACCCATCCAGAAAACGCCGATGGCGCCGCCGGTGTTGAAGATCACCGTCACGTAGATTGCGCGGTCCAGCGGCAGCCCTGCGCTGACGATGACCTGCGGCAGCCAGGTGTTTACAAAATAGAGGCCGAAGATCACGCAGAAGAAGCAGATCCACAGCAGCACGGTCCACGCAACCGGGTAGTCTTCGAACAGACCTCGTATCCCTGTGCTTCCGGTCCGTCGTAAGAGCGAGGAGGCTGCTTCGACGTCCACGGGCCGCTGACCCATGCGCGCCAATGTAGCATTCAGCTTCGCCAGCCCTCGTCCGTCAGGCTGGCGAAGCAGAAACTCGGGGGATTCCGGAACCAGTGCAAGCGCGAGCACGGTGACCAGTGCAGTCACCGCACCGCCCGCGACGAATACCGATGTCCAGCCGTATTCGGCCATCAGCGCAAGGGCCACCATCCCGCCAAGAATGCCGCCGGCCGGCGCGGCAACATGCAGGATGCCCACGCAGAGGTTGCGGTGCCGGTCCGGCGCGAATTCCGCGACCGTGGTGGTGACGGTTGGCAGAATGGCGCCTATGGCGATTCCGGCGAGAACGCGATAGATCAGCAGGTGCGATACCGTGGTCGCGGTTGCCGTGAGGAACATGGCGCCCGCCAGTACCGCAAGCGCTGCGCACATCACCGTGCGACGCCCGAAGTGATCGCTCAGTGGGGCGACCAGGGCGGAACCCAGGGCCATGCCGACAAACACGGCGCTGAGAACGATGCCCAGCGCCTGCGGCTCAAGCCCCCACGCCTGCGACAGCACGGGCGCCGCGTAGGCCATGGCGAACAGGTCGAATGCCTCGAAGATGTTGATGGCGACGCAGATGGCGATGACGCCGATCTGGTACCGCGATACGGTGTCAAGCAGTTCGGTCCGCTGTACGTTCATTTCAAACGAATTTCACGGCCGCCTGGCCGATGCCTTCCACTTCAACCTGCAGCCGGTCGCCGGCAGTAATGGGCTGCAGCGGCACCAGCGAACCCGAAAGGATGATCTCGCCGGCCCTGAGCGTGGCGCCGAGTTCCGAGAGCGCATTCGCCAGCCACGCCACGGCGTTCGCGGGGGAACCGAGCGCGGCGGCTCCCAGGCCGGTGGCCACCTCTGCGCCGTTCGTCTTGACCACCATCTTGCAGGCCGGCAGATCCACGGTGTCTGGCGCCACCCACCGGTCACCCAGCACGATCATCCCGCAGGACGCATTGTCCGCCACCGTGTCCTGGATCTTGATGCGCCAGTCCCTGATCCTCGAGTCGACGATCTCGAAACAGGCCGCCAGCCCCTCTGTGGCAGCGAGAACCTCATCGGCGGTCACGCCGGGACCCGCCAGGTCACGGCTCAGTTTGAACGCGATTTCGCCCTCTGCCCTCGGACGAATCAGGTTGCGCGCGATTTCCACCTCGTCGCCGCTGTGATAGATCATGACGTCGGTGAGAAAACCGAAATCCGGTTCATCGACCTTGAGCGTCTCCTGGACGGCCTTGCTGGTCAGCCCGATCTTCTTGCCCACCACGGTCTCGCCGTCGGCCAGCCGCCGGTCGAGTACCGCCAGTGAAATCCGGTAGGCGTCCTCAATGGTCAGATCGGGGACTCGCTCGGTCAGCGGTTCGATCGGTTTCTGCTCAAGCCGTGCGTGCCATAGTTCCTGGCTGAACCGCTCGATCATGCCCAAATTCATTCTCGTCTAATTCGGAGGCACGGCGATCAATACGTCGCCCGTCCGCCGGACAGATCGAACACCGCGCCCGTGCTGAAAGAACACTCCTCCGAGGCGAGCCAGGCCACCAGCGCCGCTATCTCCTCCGGTTCGCCGAAGCGCTGCAGCGGAATTTTCGACAGCATGTAGGCTACATGCTCTTCGCTCATCTGATCAAAAAGGGGCGTGCGCACCGCGGCCGGGGTCACGCAATTGACCAGGACACCCGTCCCCGCCAATTCCTTCCCCAGCGACTTGGTCATGTTGATCAGCCCGGCCTTGGATGCGCTGTAGGCCGAGGCATTCGGGTTGCCTTCCTTTCCTGCGACGGAAGCGATATTGATGATCCGCCCGTAGCCGTTGGCGATCATGGTCGGGACCACCGCCCGTGTGACGAGAAAGCTGCCCAGCAGATTGACGTCGACGACGCGCCGCCAATCGACCGGCGGGTATTCCCATAGCGGATGGTTGGGTCCGGAGATGCCCGCGTTGTTGATGAGAATGTCGATCCGGGAATACTCCTGAAGAGTCAACTCCATGGCTCCGGCCACGGAGTCGCCGTCGGAGATGTCGGCACCGAAACCTGCGATCCTGCCTGGAGATTCAACGTCCTGGCGCAAGGACTCGACCGCGTCGTCGAGCCCTGAATTCGGAAGGTCCCACGCAACGATGTTTGCGCCTGACTGGCGCAATCGGGACGCGACTGCAAATCCCAGTCCACGGGCGGCGCCGGTAACGACCGCCGTCCGGTCATGTAAGTCGATTGAATTCAAGTCCCGGCCCCACGGCCATTATCCTTGACACGGACTCACCCACACGCTGGCATATGGATCACGCTCTGGCTGACGTCGACTCGGGCGGCCGGACATCCAGGAATCGAAACGGCAGGTCAATAGTCCAGGAAAATTCCCTCCGCCGGATCGAGTCCGCCGTGAAAGCCGCCCTGATCCCGTACGACTCGGCCATCGCCATTCTCGTCGTAATTCACCCAGACCAGGCCATGAGCATCTCCGTAGCCGGGCATTTCGATGGTGGCCATCTGCTCGCGCGTGGCTGTGTCAAAGACGTACAGGACCCCCTCGGCATTGCTGGTGCCCCACACTTCCCGGCCATTTGGAGCGAGCAGTACATGGTCGATCATGTAGCCGGCGAAGACTGTCTCCACGCCCCGGCCGCTGGCGGTGTCGAGTACTGTGACCGTTCGCCCCATGAACCCCGTCGTCTCGCCCTTGTCCGCGACCCAGAGCTCGGATTCGTCGGCGTTGAGCGTCGCGCCGTAGGGGCCGATACCCGCCGCCGCATGCCAGGCAATCTCGCCGCTGTCGATGGCGATCTTGGTGACGCTGGATGAACCGCCGGCGGGAACATACATGTACTCCGACGCCGAATCGATGACGATCCAGTCGCCCCGGTAGCCGGGGTAGGGGTATTCCTGCTCCACCTCCCAGGTGTCGGGATTGACCCGCGCCACCCAGAACGGCCGCATGGTGGTGAGGCGTCCGATGTTCATGCTCGATGCCCCGACGAAGGCGTCCATGCCGCGCGGGCCGTAGCCGGCCGGCTGCATCAGGATGTAGATAAATTCGCCATCCGTGTACGAGGTATAGGAAC
>VYEH01000299.1:0-21459 GCA_009843005.1 Pseudomonadota bacterium
AGATGACGCGAGCCGCCTGGCCGCCGGTCTTGACCTGGAACTTCTGCGCGCCGTATTCACCAGCCATGAAGCGCAGATTGGCGAACGGCGTTTCCGATCCCCGCTCCGACATCACGCTGATCACGCCTCCGGAGGCATTGCCGTAGTAGGACGAACTGGGTCCGCGGAGTACCTCGATCTGCTGCGCAGCGCCAAGATCGATGCTGTCCACCTGACCCTGGCCGTCCGGCAGCGTCTCGGGAATTCCATCCACGAGGATCTTGACACCGCGAATGCCGAACGCTGACCGGGCGCCAAAGCCCCGAATCGAAACGCGCAGATCCTGGGCAAAATTGTAGCGATTCTGCATGAACAGCCCGGGCACGCGGTTGAGCGCTTCGTCAAGGCCGAGTTGCTGCCGGCCCAATTGAATGTCGGATCGACTCACCACGCTCACCGCGGCGGGAACCGAGTCCAGCGGACGGCTCATACGAGTGGCCTGCACGACAATTTCCTCCAGATCGTCCGTCACGGCCGGGTCGTCCTGGGCGCCAACCAGCGCCGGTACCAGCGTGGTCGCGGCCAGCAATCGAATGCTGTGTTTCATCCTCAACACATCGTTCCCTTGAAGTCCATTCGGAGACCCCGTGAATTCACCCTGTCAAGCCCGTTGGCAGATCCACTAGTCAAAAACATCCAACGGCAAAATGGCAGTAACGCCCACATTGGGCACGTCGACCAACTGACCGATTCGAAGATCCACTGCCACGCTTGCGACGACATAGGCCTGTTCAGGCGTCAAACCGTGATTCGCAACCATGTAGTCGATGATTTCCAGCAATGCGTTTCTCGCCGCAAGGCTGATGTCCTTCGACAGATTCTCTAGCTCCCCGGCCTTCGGCGACTCAAGATAGGCCATGTCGGGCGGGATTTCTCCCGCAGCCTTCAGCGGCAGGCCGGTGGTCGCGTAGAAGCGCCGTGAGGGCACGTCCATCAGGCGGGCGGTGCCTTCATAGTGTGGCCCGCGAAGAAGCTCCGGTCCGTCCTTGATGAGCTCAGTCGTCAGAGTGACGTCGGCGTCCATCTCGATAGCCGTGCCGGCGACTTCGCCGTCGCCCTGGGCAAAGTGCAGGTCGCCGACCCCCAGACCGCATCCTTCAACGTAACAGGGCAGATAGACGGTGACCCCGACGCTCATGTATCGGATGTCCATGTTGCCGCCGTGCTCCCGGGGCGGGCCAGTCCGCAGGCATTCGTCCCGGCGGCTGCCTTGCGGTCCGCAGATCTCGGCCGGCGATGCATGTATGGGCTGAGGCAGGCCCACGGCGCCGCCTGCGTCGGACAGCGCGGCCTCGCGTTCCAGCGCAGCAGCGTGCTGATCCGGACCGGGCAAAACCGTCACGATACCGGGGAAACTCGCATTCGGGATACGAACGCCCGGCAGCGCATCGGATATTGCTTCCCTGCGATTCAGCCGCCAGGTGACGCTGAACGGTCCAGGAATGTGGTCGGCGATGAAGGCATTGGGCGTAATGCGCGTGGCGCCGAACGGGCCTGGATCGATGTCGAGTATCGTTACCGCGAGCACATCGCCCGGTTCCGCTCCCTCGATGTGGACCGGTCCCGTGAGCGGGTGAACGGTGCCGCGCACCGGATCGGCATCCCTGGGATCCACATAGGTGCTATCGGGGTCGAGTTGCAGATCGGCGGAGTTCCGGGTCCTGAGAAGGATGGTCTGACCGGGGAGCGCACGTGCGGCCATGGGAATATCGGGATGCAGGCGATTGAAACACTGGGGATCCTCCCCGCAATGCCACCCTGTCCCGCCGACCACGAGGACGTCATCCTGCGCCGGGGCGTGCCCCGCGTACAGGATTGCCACACCCGCCGCGACCGAAATGACCGCGAAGGGGAAACTTCGTAACTGTGAGTTCCTTGCCATTGGACGATCACCCACACCGCTCCTACAGGCGGCACATTGTACCTGCCATGGTCGCAGACCCGAACATGTAGACGAGCTGGCGCCCAATCGCCTGAAAATTGCTCATCAACGCCGCGAACTTCGAATTTATTTTCGCAACCTTGAAGGTTCTTGAGATTTCTGCACGCACACTTCAGACCCCGCCGCGTACAGTAACCACAACTTCGATACGGACCACGCAACACGGGAGCCAGCCATGAACACGACGAAGACCGCAGCCATCGCAACACTGATTTTCCTGGGCGCAAACAGCGCGATAGCGGCAGGCACTCCGGCCTGGATGGACGAGGGATTCGTCATGGAGGAGGTCGTCGCCACCGCCGAGGCGCCGGCGCATCTGTACATGGAAGAAATCGTCGTCACCGCCAAGGCGCCGGCACACCTCTACGTGGAGGAGATCGTCGTAACGGCCCAGGCGCCGGTCGCCGAGCCCATGGAAGAAGTTGTGGTAACCGCCAGCCTGCAGGACGTTCGTGATGCGCGCCTGGCCCGGCTGATGTCCCTGCGGTTCGCGTTCCTCGACCGCACCTAGACTCAACGTCCATCCCCTGTAGCCCCGGGTGCTTTGCGCCCCGGGGTTTTTTTTATGGAACAGTGACGCGCTAGAATGGGATTCCCACTTGGGAAGCAAGGTCAGGACGTTGGAGAAGAACAAAGTACGTACGCTGCCGGCCGGTATGCTCATATTGGGCCTCACCGGCATCGGCGCAGCCCAGACCCCGATCCACGAACCGTTCCCCGACTACACGCCGCCGCGCACGCTGCACGGCACGCCCGACATCAGCGGAATCTGGCAGTCCTTCACGACGGCCAACTGGAATATCCTGTCCCATTCGGTGCAGCCGGGTCCTTTCGCGGAGATCACCGGCGCCTGGGGAGCCGGGCGCGCGGGACTCGGAATAGTCGAGGGCGACGAACTGCCCTACCAGGATTGGGCCGCCGCCGAGCAGCAACGTAACTACGAAAACAGGGCCGTCATCAACGTCACCAACGATCCCAGCCGCTTCGACACCGGAGACCCGGAGCTTCAGTGTTTCCGCGCCGGCGTGCCGCGGGCGAACTACATGCCCTATCCCTTCCAGATCTTCCAGACACCGGGACAGGTACTCATCGTCTACGAATACAAGGGCGCCTATCGAACGATTTACATGGACGACGAGCGACCCGCATACGATCAGTCCTGGGTGGGCACATCGAACGGCCGCTGGGAGGGCAACACACTGGTGGTCGATGTGGAGGGATTCAACGAGCACACCTGGTTCGACCGCGAAGGCAATTTCGCCAGTGACGCGCTACGGGTAACCGAACGATGGACGCCCGTCAGCCCGTATCACATGCGCTATGAGGCCACCATCGAGGACCCGAACGTCTTTACGCGGCCATGGAACATCGGCTTCATGCTCTACCGGCAGGTAGAGGCGCACGCACGCCTGCACGAATTTCAGTGCATTCCGATTGTCGAGCCGCTGATGTACAGGCCGCTGGGCTTCTATGACGAGGACGTCTCTAACAACTAGAAATGGGGAGCGTGCAGAGATGAAAGTTGGAACCCGCCTCTTTATTGCTTTGGCTGCCGCGCTGGCCGCGTTCACCGCGAACCCTCAGTCGCCGCCGCCATCCGCCCTGATCAATCAGGAATCCGAGGAAACGGTCGAGGCGGCGCGTGCCGCGTCCCCGCACACATCCGAATCGACCTACGCCTATTTCAGGGAGGAAGCCGAGGCCTTCATCGACGAAGCCACGCAACGAATCTGGGACCCGAACGCGCCGCGCGAACCGGCGCCGCGGACAGCCTGGGGCGACCCCGACCTGACCGGCTACTGGCTGAACGTGGCCTACGTGCCTCTGGAACGTCCAGTCGAATTGACTGACAAACCACTCTACACGGAGGAAGAAGCGATTACCGCCTTCGTCCACTGGGCGACACAGGACGCCTCCGTGGATCCCGCGACGGTCCACTACGACTGGACCGAGTTCGGCATGGACAACTGGCAGAGCCCGATTCGGCCCAACCTGCGCACGTCCCTCATCGTGGACCCCCCAAACGGCAGGGTCCCGCCGCTGACTCCGGAGGGTCAGGTCCGGCTGGAGCAACAGGCGCGCCGGCATACGCTGGAGTCCAGGGGACTGTACGAGCGCTGCATACAGGGCAACCAGGGTCCTCCAAGGGTGCCGTTTCTTCAGAATACCGGCCAATCCCAGATCGTACAGACGCCAGAGGCGGTGATTCTCATCACCCAGGCCAACAGCGACGTGCGCATCCTTCACCTGGGCGGTTCTCCCCACTCACCGCAGTCTGTGCGAAGCTGGCTTGGGGACTCAAGGGCTCGCTGGGAGGGCGATACGCTGGTTGTTGAAACGACGAATTTTCACAGTGGCCGGAAATGGGATGGCTCCGCGGGTGAACTCCACCTTGAGGAACGCCTGACCCGGGTCGCGCAGGATACGCTGCTGTACGAAGCCACGATGACCGATTCCAGCACCTGGGAGGCGCCCTGGAGCATCGAGGTGCCGTGGCCCATGATGGACCCACCGGGGCTGTTCGAATTCGCGTGTCACGAACAGAACTATGGCATCATCAATGTGCTGAGGGGGGCGCGCGTTCGAGCGGCCGAATACGAAGCCGCACAGCGAGAAGCGTCCGGGACCGAGTAGCAACGGGGGACTGAAATGAAACAGGAATTCTGGTCGGGCCTGACGATCGTCGGCGTCGCCGGCCTGCTGGCATCAGCCTACGCGGCGGCGCACCACTCGATCGCGGCGGCCTACGACGAGAACGCGCCGCTCAACATGCAGGGCGTGGTCACCAGGGTGGAGCTGACCAATCCCCATTCGTGGCTCTGGGTGGACGTGACCAATGAGGACGGCACCGTCACCAACTGGGGATTCGAAGGCGGGCCTCCGGTGAATCTGTTCCGGCACGGGCTCACGCGGGACACGTTGCCGGTGGGGTCGGAGATCAAGGTCTTCGCCTACCAGGCCAAGAGCGGTGAGAACAAGGGCGTGGCGGTCTTCTTCGAATACCTGGATGGACGCAAGGTCTTCATGGGCGGATCCGCTCCGGGCGCCGACGGTCAACCGCGGCCAGACAACGATCGCTGAACTGTTACCCGACGGCGCCAGGCGAAAGCCCCGCTGCATGCGTGGGAGGACCGCCTCGCCAAACGTGGCGAATGGACCCACGATGCACTCCACCGGAGTAAGCAAACGCGAACCGGATTCCCACCAGGTCCATGCCTCTGCCTGAGTTCTTCGAGTGGCTGGCGGCAACCCCTTCCAGTACGGCGTTGCGTGAGTCCCACTATCTCTATCTCGCCATACTCGCCGTACACGTCCTGACGCTCGCCGTATTCCTGGGCACCGCAATCATCGTCGACTTGCGCCTGATCGGCCTTGTCATGACCCGTGTTCCCATCTCGCAGATCCTGAGCCGGCTGCTCCCGTGGACCACCGGGGGGTTCGCGGTCATGGCCGCCAGCGGATCGCTGATGTTCTATGCATCCCCCGTGGACAAGTTCGTCAACCTGTTCTTCCGTGCCAAGATGGCGATGCTGGCGCTCGCGGGACTGGCGGTCTGGATTTTCTTTCGTACCGTTCACCGCAGTATCGAGGGTTGGGACAACGACCCGGTACCCCCGAGGGCGGCGCGAATTGCCGGCGGCCTGACCTTGCTGCTGTGGGTTGCCATTCTCGTCGCCGGCCGCATGATTCCCTATCAGCAGTACTGGTTGGGCTGATGTCCCTGCTCGAGTTCTTCTACTGGCTCGAATACCTGCCGCTGCTTGTCGCAATGCGCAGTTCGCCGTGGCTCTTTCCCGCCATCGCGACCGCGCATCTGCTGGGCCTTGCGATCATCGGCGGCGCGGTTCTGGTGGTCGACCTTCGCCTGCTGGGACTCGGCCTGATCCGTCAACCCGTTGCGCAACTGGCTCGCAATGCCGAACCACTCCTGTTCATCGGCATCGCGTTCATGCTGCTGACCGGGCCCTGGCTCTTCATGTGCTTCGCAACCAAGTACTACTACCTCACGGCGTTCTGGGTGAAACTCGTGTGCTTCGCACTGGTGCTGCTGTTCACGTTGACGGTTCGGCGGCGCGTCGTCATGGGCTCCGGCTCGGCGGGCGCCGTACCGAAGCTGGTGGCGGCCGCATCGCTTTCGCTCTGGTTCACCGTCGCACTGGGCGGCCGCCTGATCGGCTTCCCGTAACTCGCGTCAGACGTCTTCCTCCAGCGCCCTGCGGATAATGTAGAGCATGTTCTGCGTATGCGCCCGCGTCTCCACGTTGCCGCTGCGCTTGCCGCCCAGCATCCGCTCGATCTCCCGTAACTGGTAAAGCGCCATGGACTGTGACGGATAGTCGTGGTCATTATCCGTGACGACCTCCGTCAGGCGCGACACGTATTCCATCTGCAGATTCTGCCGGAACGTGTTCACGTTACCGCGCCGGTCCGCATCGAAGATCGCGGAGGTCAGGTCTTCCATCATGTCCGCCAGTGCGTACTCGTTGCCGTAGAGGCGGGAGTCGGTGATGCGCGTCATGACCGTGGGATGGAGCAGGTGGGCCAGCACGCCGCGCTGCACGGAAAGAAGCCATTGATGGATCTTGGGATCCTCCGTCTCGCCCCAGAAGTTCCACAGTCTGCGCTGGGCCTGCAGATAACTGTAGAGTTCTTCGGAGCCTTCCAGCGCATCCGGCGCGAACAGGTGCTGCGCAACCCCGTCCATCGCCCGCTGCTGCGTTTCGAGGCTCACCGGCACGAACGGCACGTCGGCGCCGGGCTGGCCGGACACGGAACGATTCACGTAGATGCCGCCTATCTGATGGGCCAGCACGCTGATGGAGCGTGAGAACTGCGACAGCAGGATGACGTAGGCGTCACGAAGCCGATGCCAGGACTCGCCTTCCCCGGCATTCTTCTCCCGGGCCGTAAGGACCAGTTCCCCGATCAGATCAAGGCGATCTTCGGCGTAGCCGACCGGATCGCTGGTCATGTCGTACCAGTGCACGCGGGGATCCATGGCCCACCCGGGGGCGCGCATGACATGATCGTCGGTGCCGAACAGCAGCTGCGGTTCTGTCGATCGGGAGGCGATTTCGCGCAGACGTTCCCGTTCCGCCTCGGGATCGTCCAACGCCGGCGAGTAACTGTATTCCACGATCCAGTCGTCATAGGGTCCGGGCTGGGTGCCGAAGTAAGCCGTCTGTTCTCGTCCACCGGTGGCGATATGGATGTCCGCGTAGTCCATCACCGATGCCTGCAGACTGCGCTCCGCGACCACGTCCGGGTCGTAGATTTCGTCCATCGTCAGCATGTTGGATGCGGCGAAGTTGTGGGCAAAGCCCAGCGTGTGGCCCACCTCGTGCAACGTCAGGTCCACCAGGAATTCGTGGATCAACTGTTCCTCCGCCGCCGAGCCCATCTGCAGGGCGTTCACGGCCAGGCGCCCAAACACCTGGCTCAGGTGCAGCTCGTGACCGTAGGAACAGTAACCGGGCTCGAAGTGCTCCGGTACCTGCGAGAAATCCAGGTTGTCCAGGATGCGCTGATAGTGCACCCGCCGCGTCACCCCCGCGTATTCGAGCATGATGTCGGCGCCGATGATCTGGCCGGTGCGCGGATTGGTGAACGACGGCCCGTAACCGGAGAACGGCGGGTTGGGCGAGGACGTCCAGCGAAGCACGTTGTAGCGGATGTCGCCGGCATCCCAGTCCGCATCGTCGGGCTGCACGCGTACCTGCAGGGCATTGCGAAAACCGATTTTCTCGAAGGACTGGTTCCAGGCAAGTACGCCCTCGGCGATCGAATCCCGAAATTCCATCGGAGTCGTATTTTCGATCCACCACACGATGGGCTCCACCGGCTCTGACAGCTCCGCGGAGGGATCCTGCTTGACCAGGTGCCAGCGCTGCACCAGGTCCCGGTAGGGCGTGACGGAATCGTCGGTGAGGTCGGTGACCTGTTCGGCGAAATAGCCCATGCGGTGGTCGGTCAGGCGCGGCCGGTAGCCGTTTTCCGGCATTGCGATCAATGAGTGCTGTAGGTAGATGCTCACGTATCGGCTGTCGGTGACTTCCTCATCGCCGGCGACTGCTGGAGCCGAATCCTCATACACGTACTCCACATGTATGTCCGTGTTCAGCGGATAGTTGCGGATCGCGGTGATCTTGCTCTTTTCGTCACTCAGACTGCCGAGCTCGAACCGGTCCCGCTCGTCGCGGTCGGGATTCGGGGAGGGCTTGACCTGCGACAGGGTTTCGCTGGCGAACAGCTCGTCCACGGCGATGAGCATGGCGCCGGTGTCCTCATCTTCCGCCAGAATCGGTTGCGAGGCCAGGAGCCCGGAACTGATGTTGGCGTCGGCCGCCCGGCTCAGCGGGCTGGCGGGGTCGAAATAGAAGGCGGCGTTCTCGGCGCGAATCTCGATGCGGTCGAAGTGGCGCCCGACGGAAAACACCCGGTTCTCCCGGTAGTTGCCCCGGAAGGTGCCGCCCTCTACAACACCGTCGGTGCTGACGGAGACGTAGATGTACTCCCTGTCCAGGTGCTCCGGCATGATCGCCATGTGCGTCTCGCCGGTGTCGCGGTCCCGGTACAGCGTGAACAGGCCATCGAAGCGGTCGCTGTTTTCGGTAAGATCGGCAATGGTCTCGCGATCTTCTTCTTCGTCCTCGCCGGCCTCTTCGGCCTCCTGGGCGAGCGCCGGCATTGCCAGCGTCAGCGGAACCAGCCATAGCACGAATCGAAATCGAAACGGGTGTGTCATGTCATTGTCCTCCGGAAGCGGAAGGGAAGCATAGAAAATTCCGCCGTACCGGGCCAGCATCCCCTGTTGCAGGATGAATCCTCAAGCGAATGAGTGCAAACTAGCGCCGCTGTCACGGCAAGCCCATTGCGAGAACTGAATGGACCTGATCTCCCTGGCGGGACTCTCCGCACTCGTGCAGGTAATCCTGGTGGACCTGGTGCTCGCCGGGGACAACGCCATCGTCATCGGTATGGCCGTCGTCGGGCTGCCCGCTCATCAGCGCGGTCGCGTGCTGATGCTGGGTATCGCCGCGGCGACCGTGCTGCGGGTAGTGTTCGCGTTGTTGACAGTCCAGTTGCTGCAGATCATAGGACTCCTGCTTGCCGGCGGAATTCTGCTGCTCTGGGTGAGCTGGAAGCTGTGGCGCGAGCTGCGGGCGCAGTCTCAGCAACAGCACGCGGCCCGAAACATCCGCGCGATGGCCGGCGGCGCAGCTGACGAAGCGGAACAGGCGCCGACCAAGTCCTTGCGCGCCGCGGTCACCCAGATCATCGTCGCCGACGTATCCATGTCGCTGGACAATGTGCTGGCGGTGGCGGGGATCGCCCGGGACCACCTCTGGGTACTGATATTCGGCCTGGCCCTTTCCATCGCCTTCATGGGGTTGGCGGCGGCGCTCATCGCCCGCGTCCTCGCCCGGAATCACTGGATCGGGTACCTTGGACTCGCGGTGATAGTCTACGTATCGTTCAGCATGATTTACGAAGGCGCGATCCAGATCATGGGCGCCATGAGTTAGCGATGAGCGAAGCCGGCACAGACAGGCGTCCCGATCTCTCGGCGTTGCGGATGAGCGAGGAGGATTATTCTCCCCGCCGCGCCCGGTGGTGGTTCTGGCTCGTGGGAGGCGCCATCATCGCCGGCGGCGTGTACTTCGCGTACCGGCTGCCCGTTCCCTGGTTGTTGCCCGAGGTGGAAACGACCCGGGTTCAGGTGCTCACCCCGACCCAGGCGTCCACGGTATTGACCGCGACCGGCTATACCTACGCCCGCGCCCGCGCGGCCGTCGGCGCCAAGATCATCGGCCGCGTGGTCGAGCTGCCGGTGGACGAGGGCGACACCATCGCCGCCGGGGACATCATCGCGGTGCTGGACAGCGAGGATCTGCAGGCCTCCGTCCGCCTGGCCGAAGCCTCGCTCAACGAAGCCCGCGCCCGCCTCGCCGACGCCGAACGCGAGTTCGCGCGCCAGGCCGATCTCGTGCAAGACCGACTGACGTCGCAGGCGCTCTACGATGCCGCGCTCACGCAGCGCGAAGTGGCGCTTGCCCAGGTGGGCACGGCCGAAGCGCGCCTCAACTCGGCACAAGCCACGCTGGACTACACCGTGGTGCGGGCGCCCATCGACGGCGTGGTCATCGAGCGAAACATCGAAATGGGAGAGATGGTGGCCCCGGGCGGCTTCACTTCCCAACAGTCCACGGGCTCCATCGTGCGCATCGCCGACCCTGCGTCGCTCGAAGTGGAAGCGGATATCAACGAGAGCTACATCGCCCGGCTGCAATTAGGGCAGCGGGCCAGCATTCGCGTGGATGCGGTACCGGGTTTCGAATACAGCGGCCGCCTTCGCCAGATCGTGCCCACCGCCGACCGGCAGCGCGCCGTGGTCCAGGTCAAGGTCAGCATCGACAACATCGACGAACGGCTGGTACCGGACATGAGTTGCACCGTGACATTTCTTGAGGAAGGCATCGACGAAACGGAACTCATACAACCGCCCAAGCTGCTGGTCCCCGAGCAGGCGATTCAGTACGCAGGCGGCGCGGCGTTTCTGTTCCAGGTCGGAGACGGCCAGCTGCGCCGGGTGCGGGTGGCGCTCGGCGAGGCATCCGACGGCCGCGTGGAGGTGCTTGAGGGGGTGCAAGGCGGCGAGACCATAGTCAGCCGGGATGTGTCGTCACTGGAGGATGGGCAGCGCGTGCGGATTGAGGGCTCCTGACCGGTATGGCCTGGGCAATTATTCTCGGGGCTGGTATGGCGCAACCCGGTGGCACAGACTTGATACGACGCAGGATAGCGACGAAGAGGAGCGCCGCGCATGACTGTTAAGCTGGTCGAGATCTCCGACGTCACCAAGAACTACCGGCGCGACGAATTCAGCATCAAGGTTCTGGCCGGAGTTTCCATGGACGTCACCGAAGGCGAGTTCGTCGCCTTGATGGGGCCGTCGGGATCGGGCAAGAGCACGCTGCTGAATCTGCTCGCCGGAATCGATCGGCCCACGTCCGGGCAGATCCGCGTTGCCGGGCAGGAACTCGGCGCGCTCAACGACAGTCAGCTCGCCGGCTGGCGCCACCGGAACGTGGGTTTCGTGTTTCAGTTCTACCACCTGATTCCCGTGCTCACGGCGTTCGAAAACCTGGAGCTGCCGCTTACGTTGACCAAACTTTCCCGCGCCCAACGCCGCAAGAAGGTCGATCTGGCGCTGGAGGTCGTCGGGCTGGCCGACCGCAAGGACCACTATCCGCGTCAGCTCTCGGGAGGCCAGGAGCAGCGCGTGGCCATCGCCCGCGCCATCGTCACCGATCCCCGCCTGGTGCTCGCCGACGAGCCCACCGGCGACCTCGATGCGGCCAGCGCCCAGGAAATTCTCGACCTGCTTGCGCAACTCAACGAGGAATTCGGCAAGACCATCGTGATGGTCACCCACGACCCCAGGGCCGCCGAACGCGCCGGGCGCGAATTGCACCTGGACAAGGGTCGCCTGAACTCGGCCGCTGATGCGGCGTGACAAGATTGTTGGAACACTAGCCGATGTTCAAGCTGATCCGCAGAAACCTGCTTCGCAACAAGCGCCGCACGATCCTCACCGTACTGAGCATCGCGATCGCACTGATCCTGCTTTCCTTCCTCGATCTGCTGCTGGCCGCAATGTCGGGGGTCAACTCCGCCAACGCGAACCGCCTCGTGGTCCGTCACGCCATTTCCCTGACCTTCTCAATGCCCGCAGCCTACGAGCAGCGGCTGGCCGCACTGGAGCATGTCGAGGGCATCACCATAATGAACTGGTTCCAGGGACGCTATATCGATGACCGGCCGGAAAACTTCTTTCCCCGCTTCGGCACCGATCCCGACACGTTTCCGGATGTCTTTCCCGAGCTTGCGCTCAGCCCCGGGGAAATCGATGCATGGCGGGCCGAACGCACGGCGTTCATCGCCGGACGGGCGCTGGCGGAAGAAAAGGGTTGGGATATCGGCGACGTCATCACCATCGAAGGGGACATCTACCCGGTGGATGTCGAACTGACGCTGCGGGGCATCTTTACCCATACCACCGACGAAGCCGCGGAGCGCGTCCTGTATTTCGACTGGCAGTACGTGGAGGAAGCGTTGGGCAACCCGGGACAAATCAACTCCTTCTACGTGCTGCTCGATTCTCCGGACAACATGAACGAGACCATCGCCAAGGCGGAGGCCATGTTCGAGAATTCGCCGGACCAGGTGCGGGCGGAAACCGAAGCTGCCTTTTTCCTCTCGTTCATCGAGATGATGGGGAATGTCCAGTTCCTGTTTTCCGCCATCGGGCTGGCCGTGATCGCCTCGATCTTCTTCATCACGGTCAACACCATGGCCATGGCTTCCCGGGAGCGGACCACCGAGGTCGCCGTACTCAGAACGCTGGGCTTCACCCGCTCGAGGGTACTCGCCATCGTGCTGTTCGAGTCCCTGGCCGTCGGCGTTCTGGGCGCGGCCATCGGGCTAGCCGTCATGCCGGTGGTGACCGGCGCGATTTCCTCCGTTTTGGCGACCCAGGGCATCACCTTTTCGGAGCTGCGGCTGGGCGAAAGAACGTCGGCGCTGGTGATGGGCATCGGTGTGTTTCTGGGCCTGGCGGCCGGGCTGGTCCCCGCGCTGCAGGCGATGAACATGAAGATCGTCGACGGCCTCAGGCGGGTGGCCTGATGATCCCGGTCAAGTACAACGTCCGGAGCCTGTTCGTGCGCAAGGCGAATACGCTCATGACCGTCGTTTCCATCGCTTTCGTGGTGCTGGTCTACGTGGGCGTGCTGGCGCTTGGCGCCGGACTGCGGGTGGCGTTCACCGCCAGTGGCGACAGCTCCACTGTCATCGTGCTGCGCGACGGCTCGAATTCGGAAATGGAGAGCTACTTCCCGACGGAAACCCACCGTATCCTCGCCTCGATGCCCGGCGTCGCGCGCGACGCCGACGGCGAACCGCTGGTTTCCGGTGAGACCATGACGCTGCAGATCCTCGAGCGCCTGGACGGGAGCGAAACCAATGCGGTCCTGCGCGGAGTGGAAGACGGCGCGTTTGCCCTTCGCCCCTATATCCAGATCACGGAGGGCCGGAGATTCGTGCCCGGGCAAACCGAAATCATCGTCGGCGACCAGCTCGAAGGAGAGGTGGGGGACCTGGAACTCGGCAGCACGATCAACCTCGGGCGGTTCACCTTCACCGTGGTAGGCATCTTCGATTCCGGCGGCTCCAGTTACGGATCGGAAATCTGGGGTAACGTGCAGGAATTCGGCGATTCGTTCCGGCGCCAGAACTACTACTCCTCCACGCGACTGAAGGCGGACTCGCCGGCACAGGCCGAGACCCTGATCGAAGAGATCGAAAGTTCCCAGCAGATCGACGTGAACGCGCGGGACGAGCCAAGCTATTTCGAAGCCCAGAGCGTCGCATCCAGCGGGATATTCCTGATGTTGGGCAACCTGATCGCCATTATGATGGGATTCGGGGCCTGCTTCGCGGCGGCGAATACCATGTACGCGCAGGTCGCCGCGCGCAGCAAGGAAATTGCGACCTTGCGCGTGCTGGGCTTCAGGCGGCGCACCATCCTGAGCGTATTCGTGCTGGAGGCCGCGGTGCTCGGACTGGCGGCGGGCGCTCTCGGCGCGCTGCTCGCGCTGCCGCTGAACGGCCTGTCGGCAGGCACAACCAATTTCATGACGTTCAGCGAGGTGCGTTTCATGCTTCGGACCACGCCCGATGTGCTCGGGGCGGGAGTGCTCGTCGCCACGCTGACGGCCGTGGTCGGCGGATTCTTCCCCGCACTGTCGGCATCCCGGGCGCCGATCGCGACGTTGTTGAGGGAGGGTTGATCAACCGTCCACGCGAGCCTTTGCCGCAGCAGCGTTCCCGTGCCGCGGCCCGCACGAGTGGAGTACACTCGTAGCCAGCGAATCACAACAAGGCGTCAGGGGG
This sequence comes from Pseudomonadota bacterium, assembly GCA_009843005.1. GTDB lineage: Bacteria > Pseudomonadota > Gammaproteobacteria > Steroidobacterales > Rariloculaceae > UBA6522. The sequence continues at coordinate 13,937 of VYEH01000299.1, forward strand.
AATCCGATGCGAGAATCCATTCGCCATCCGCGTACCCGCCGGATGCCGCCGCTGGCGGTCGCCGCGGCCATCGCAGCGACCGCCGCGTTCGGACAGGACCAAGCTGCGGTCGACCCGGCCAATCCCACAGGTATCGAGGAAATCGTCGTAGTCGGCAGCCGGGCTCGGGTGGAAATGCTGGCCAACGAACTGCCGGTGGGTGTGGACGTGTTTCAGGGCGTGGATGTGGAACGCGCCGGGGAGGCCGACCTGGGGGCCGCGTTGACAAAACTGGCGCCGTCGTTCAACTATTCGCGCCAGTCGGTCGGCGACGGCGCCCTGCTGCGAGCGGCCACGCTGCGGGGGCTGAGCCCCGACCAGACGCTGGTGCTGATCAACGGCAAGCGGCGTCACAACATGGCCTGGCTGCGTGTGCTCGACGGGGTGATCGGCTACGGCACCGGCGGCACGGATCTCGGCGCCGTTCCGTCAACGGCGCTGTCCCGGGTGGAAGTTCTGCGCGACGGCGCGGCCGCCCAATACGGTTCCGACGCCATCGCCGGCGTCATCAAGCTCCAGTTGCGGGGCGATGCCGACGGCGCTGAATTCACCGTCCAGGGCGGAACCGGCGACGGCAACGGATCGAGGCTCGGCGCTGCATTCAACGGCGGCATCCCGCTGGGCGGCGAAGGATTCCTCAACGTCTCCGCGGAGTGGTACAAGGAGGAACCATTGAATCGCAACGGTGGAAACGGCGGCCTGGATCCAGATTATCAGGATCGCCTCATTACCCACAGTTCGCCGTTGAACGACAGTGTCTTCCTGTTCCTCAACGGAGAAATACCGGTCGGTGACGACTCCGAAGTGTACGGGTTCGGTGGTCTTTCCCGCCGCGAGGGTCTCGCCAGCGGCGCCTACCGATTCCGCTACAACTACTGGGAGGGGCTTGAGTCCGGCGATGAGACCTGGGACTTCGTCGTTCCGAACTTCATCAACTTCCATGAGCGCAACACGCACCCGGTCTATCCCAACGGCTTTCTCCCCTACGAGGAGTCGCGCATCAACGACGTATCCGGAGTGATCGGCTGGCGCGGGACGCTCTCCGGGTGGGACCTTGACCTGAGTGGTGCCTACGGGCGAAACGAGTACCAGTTCGGCGTGTCCGATACGATCAACGCATCCGTCGGCGCACACTATCTCGATCGGAATCCGGGCGCGAGCATCACCGACATCATCGCCAATTCCGGCCCGCTTGACGGCAACAGCGGAGGGATCGAGTTCGATCAACTGACACTCAATCTGGACGTGCGCCGCACCTTTGCCGACAGCGGACTGAGTGCGTTGGCTGCAGGATTTGAGCATCGCGTGGAGAACTACAGGCAGACAGCAGGCGACGAAGCCTCGTGGTCATGCGGGCTGCCCCACGCAGAAGACTACGGCGGATTCGCAGTCGGACCCAACGGTGAGCCCCTGGCGGGTATCGTCGCCGCTTGCGGATTCCAGGGGTATCCAGGCTACAGCCCGCAGAATGCCCGACTGAGCGACGACAGCCGCAACAACAGCGGCGCCTATGTTGAACTTGAGTTTCAACCCGCGGATTCCTTCACATTTGTAGCTGCTCTGCGTTCCGAAAGCTACAGCGATGCCGGTTCGCAAACCACGGGCAAGCTGGCCGGACGGTTGGGCCTGGGTAGCGGGTTCGCGCTGCGAGGGGCCGTTTCCACAGGCTTCAGAGCGCCCAGCCTTTCACAGCGGCGCTTCAATTCGATCCTGTTTGTCGGCAGCGAAACAGGTCTGACGACGGTGTTTGCCGTGAACGAGGGACACGAAGTCGCCCGTGCATTCGGTGTGGACTCCCTCGCACACGAGACCTCTCGTAACCTGAGCGCGGGCCTGGTACTGACGCTGGGCGAACTCGATCTGAGCATCGACGCCTACAGCACGAACGTCGAGGACAGGGTGGTCCGCTCCGGCGGGATAGGCTGCGCCGGCATCCCTGCCTGCGATGCCATTCGGGTAGGGACGGCGGCGTTCTTCTTCAACGGCGTGGACACCGAAACACAGGGTGCCGATTTTTCCGTGCGCTGGGGCACGCCCTTTGGCGCCGGCCACCTGTCGCTGTCAGCCAATGCCAACGTCAACGAAACCAGTATCGTAGACCGCAAGACACCGGCCGGTGCGCCGGATCATCTCGTGTTTTCCGACTATTTTGGCGGATGGACGGAAGACCTTCTTGAAAACGGCCAGCCCGAACGGCAGGCGAATTTCACCGCCGATTGGGAGCATGACCGATACGGCGGACTGGTGCGTCTGAACCACTATGGCGCCACGACACAGCATCCTCTGGATACGGGCATGATTCGTATCGAGGCCGCCACGGTGGTCGATGTTGAGGCCCGATTCCAGATGGGCGCCGTACGCGGCGCCCTTGGCGTCAATAACCTCGCCGACAAACTTCCCGACGAACTGCCAAAGACCCACCTCTCGAACATTTTGTGGGGCATTCGCTACCCGACGGAGACGCCCTTCGGCTTGTTCGGCCGGTTCGCGTACCTGCGGCTGACTGTGGACGTTTCCCCTTAACGCAGTCTCCTCATGAGATGGTCGGCAATTTTCTTCCCATGATGTTACAAAGGTTGTGCTGCAGAAGATGTTGCGTCAGCGCAACGGGCAGCAACAGTTTCGGGGAGTAACATACACTCGCCTTGGCAATGCCGGGAATTCGGGGCGCGAAACGAGCGCCCCTTTTCTTTATCCCATCGGGTTGGCATCGGTTAAGATGAGTACATGATCAGAAACTTTTCCATAACCCTTCTGACTCTCACTTCCGTTGCCACGCCTGTCTGCGCCCAGGAAGTCCGGCTGAAGGCACACCATATGCTGCCGCCCGTGGCGCCCGGCCACGCCATGATGCTGGCGCCGTGGGTGGAAAAGGTCGAAGCGGATTCCGGTGGAAGACTGCAGATCGACATATATCCCTCCATGCACCTCGGCGGTCAGGCCCCGGCGCTCATCGACCAGGCCTACGACGGCATCGTCGATATCGCCTGGACGTTGCCGGGATATACGCCCGGAAGGTTCCCCCGGATCGAGGTCTTCGAACTGCCCTTCCTGGCCGCGCACCCGGTGGTGATGAACTTCGCGATCCAGGACTTCATCGAGAATCATCCGGAAGAGTTCGCAGGCCACAAACTCATCTCGGTGTTCGTCCATGCCGGACAGCTCATTCATTCCAAGGAACCGATCCGTACGACCGCAGAACTGGCCGGCAGAAAGTATCGGATTCCCACGCGGGTGGCGGGCTGGATGGTGGAGTCGTGGGGCGCAACGGCCATCGGCACCACCGTCCAGAAAATCCCGGAGATGCTTTCCAGGGGGATCGTCGACGCGACACTGATCCCCTACGAGGCGTCCTTCGGGCTGAAGGTCCACGATCTGGTGGACTATCACATTCTGCTCGACAGTGAGACATGGCCGCGCCTCAATGCCCAGGTTCTCATGTTGACCATGAACCAGGGGGCCTACGACCGGCTGCCCGCCGATCTGCGGGCGGTGATCGATGCCAATTCCGGGCGCAACGTCGCCAGGTGGATGGGCGAGGCCTGGGTCGCCATGGAGGCCGCCGGTGAACAGGCCGCCGGAGAATCCGGAGAATACATATATCTCCCGCCTGAAGAGGTCGAACTGCTGAGGCAGAAGAGCCAGCGGCAGGTGGCCGAACGCTGGATTTCGGTGGTTGCCGGGGAGGGCATCGACGGCGAAGCACTGGTCGAGGAAGCCACCTCGTACCTGGAACATTACGGCCAATTATTCGCTGCCGGAAACCTCCAATAACACCTTGGGTGTGACAGGGGCGCACCGGTTGTTACAGCCGCGTGTACGACCCATTGTGCGCAAATGATCGAATCTGCTGCGCACAAGTTTCCGATATCACTGACCACGAACGATCGGGCTCGCTGCACGCGAGCGAGTCGCGCCGTTGTTGGTTACTATTGACCCGACGTGAATTACGATCTCAGGACCTTCCGCGGCGATTTCTTCGGTGGCCTTACCTCCGCAGTAGTTGCCCTGCCGGTGGCACTGGCCTTTGGCATCGCCTCGGGCCTGGGGGCGGCTGCCGGGTTGTACGGCGCCATCGCGGTGGGTTTTTTCGCCTCGGCATTCGGCGGCACCCGATCGCAGATTTCCGGCCCCACCCCGTCGATGACCGTCGCCATGGCGGTCATCGTGACAACGCACGCCGGCACCCTCACCGAAGCGCTGACCATTGTGGTGATGGGCGGACTGCTGCAGGTCCTGTTGGGCGTGTTCAAGGTCGGGCGCTACGTAGCCTACACGCCCCATGTCGTGATCTCCGGCTTCATGTCGGGGATCGGCATCGTCATCATGCTGATCCAGGTGTTGCCCTTCCTCGGCGCCCCCACCTCGCCGGAGGGGCCCATGGGCGCCGTTCGGGAACTGCCGGCGGCGCTCACCAACATCAATCCCAGTGCGCTGGCCATCGCTCTTGCGACACTCGCCATCGGAGTCTTGTGGCCGCCGCGGTTGGCGCGCCTGCTCCCGGCGCCCATCGTCGGGCTGATCGGCGGTACGCTACTGGGGTTGTTCTGGCTGACCGATGCGCCGGTCATCGGGCAAATTCCGGCAGGACTGCCGGGACTGCAACTGGGGCTGCCCTCCGCCGACTTTCTCATCGGCGCCATCCACCCGGCGATCATTCTCGCCCTGTTGGGTTCGGTGGACAGCCTGCTCACATCCCTGATCGCGGACTCACTGACTGGAACCCGGCACAAACCGAACCGGGAACTGATCGGTCAGGGCCTGGGCAACATGGTCGCGGGACTGTTCGGCGGGCTTCCCGGCGCAGGCGCCACCATGGGCACCGTAACCAATATCCGCGCCGGCGGCACCACCCAGGTATCGGGCATCCTGCGTGCCATCCTGCTGCTGGCGTTGTTACTGGGTCTTGGCCGATTCGTCGAACCGATCCCCCATGCGGCACTCGCCGGGATCCTGATGAAGATCGGCTGGGATGTGATCGACTGGCGCCTGTTGCTGCGAATTCACCGCATTCAGCACCACTATTTGTTCGTCATGCTGATGACCCTGAGCCTGACGGTGCTGGTGGACCTGGTGACCGCGGTGGCTATCGGCCTGATAGCCGCGGGAATGGCGCACGCGCGCCAGCTGGAAGGCCTGGAACTGGACAGCGTGGTCTCTGTGCCGCTGCTGGACCGGACATTCTTTGCGGGCGATGCGCGCATGGCGAACGTGGACCCGCTTTCGGCGCGCGTCGGGCTCGTGGCGCTGCGGGGAAGCTTCACGGTGGCCTCCTCCCACAAGCTGGTGGCAGTGATCAGTGTAGACATCCGCGACCACGACGTGGTCATCTTCGATTTCTCTGGAGCCACGCATCTCGACGACAGTGCGGCCATGGTCATCGAGCGGCTCATCGACGTGGCCGGAAAGGCCGAAACGGAAATCATCGTCGCGGGCCTTGCCGGTTCCGTCAACGATACGCTTGACACGCTCAACATCCTGCAGCGCGTACCCGGGGATCGCATCGTCGAAACGCTGGACGAGGCCCGGGACATCGCCGCCGGCCTCCTCGAAGAACGCGCCGATTGATGAGGCCTTCCACCGGTCGGCGGACCGGACTTCGGGTTCGGGTTCGTCGCGGTCCGGTTCCCGCGTGCATCAGCCCTTCCTGGCGATCACGTTGAGCAGCGCCTGGCGTTTCTCGACCCTGACTGCCCGCAGCGCGCGCTCCAGCGCGGCGGGCAGTTCTCCCGGATCCTCGACAAGCTCGCCGTAACCGCCGTTGGCCTCGCAGATCAGATCGAACCGGGGCGACGGCTCCAACTCGCACAGGGGCACCGATTCCGCCTTCGCCGCCCACCCTCCCGGGGCGTAGCGAAACGTGGCTTCACGGGAGCGTTGCCAACTGCCGTTGTTGTAGATGACGAACAGCACGGGCAGATCGTATGCCCGGGACATGAAGTGAGTCGCCGTCGGCACGCCGAATACATGGCTGCCGTCGCCGATCGCGCATATCACGGTACGGTCGGGACAGGCCAGCTTCGCGCCCAGCGCTGCGCCGGGCGCCCAGCCCAGCACGCCCGAGTGAGGATGGCAGAAAAACGTGCCGGGCCGGCGGAAGCACGTCTGCGTGGGGTCCAGCGATATCTCCGTGACGACGATGTCGTCATCGCCCAGCACGTCGCCGATGCACCGTGAAATCCATCGATAGTCCATTGGACAATGGTCGCTGACGCGACGTGCGGCATCGTTCCACGCCCGCCGTTGACGGCGGTGAGCCGCCTCCCAGCGCCTGCGTCGTGCATCGATGGCGGACACGTCTCTCACGGGTGCCGTCAGGGTCTCCGCCACGCAGGCCCCCAGCGCCCGCAAAGTGCTGGCAGCATTGCCGGCCAGCCCGATATCCGTGGGATAGCCGCGAATGGGATACCGCTCGTAGAGCGGGTCGTCGTCGATCTGGATCACGGTGGCGTTGTCCGGCGGTTCCGCCCGGTTCGGAAACCACGGTGTATCGGATTCGACGGTCAGGATGACATCCGCTTCCGGCACCAGCCCATCCGCTTCAAACCCCTGATGAAGCGGGTGATCGTGGGGAAAATTCATGTAGGCGCTCCAGGACTCGGCCACGGGAATGGCCAACCGCTCTGCCAGCGACACCAGGGGGGCCACCGCCTGCGTATCCCTGCCCGCAGAGGACACGACGATGAGCGGATTGTCCGCGTTCACGAGTGCCTCTGCCGCGCGAGCGACGGCAGCCGGATCGGGTTGCGTAGCCGCCGACGGCCTCAACCGCGGCCTGGCGCTGAACTCGAATTCGGGCAGCGCCTCGCCGGCCACATCCAGGGGAAAGGTCACATAGACCGGTCCCGAAGGCGGGTTCGCGGCGATGGCCAGGGCACGGTCGGCCACGGTTTCGAGTTGCTCGCCAAGGCGCAACTCGTAATCCCACTTGACGAACTCGCGCACCAGGCCGGCCTGGTCAAACGACTCCTGGGCCCAGTGAATGGTGGCCGCGCGGGATGTCCTGCGGCCTTTCTCGGTAATCGAGGTGCGTCCCGCCGCAACCAGCATGGGGATGCGCGCGCGGGCGGCGTTGATGATCCCCCCCACCGCGTTGGCGGTGCCGGCGACGGTATGCAGCATCACCGCCTGGGACTCCCCGGTCACCATCGTGTAACCGTGGGCCATGGAAATCGTGGTGATCTCGTGAATCACCGTGATCGGGCGCAGTCCGTCCGTGCGCCCCTGCGCTTCACGTTTCGCGAACGCCTCAATGAACGGCGGAAAATCGGTGCCCGCACCGCCGCCGAAAAAGTACCTGATCCCCCGCGCCTCCAATAGATCGAGGAACCCCTCGGCTACGCTGTCAACCTTGAGTCGCTTCGTGTTCATGCCATCACGTCGTGCCCATGCAATCACTTCATTCTGATGAGACGGGTCCGCTCCCTAACGCGTCCGGGCGCCCAAACCCGGATTTCGCTGCTGGCGCAGGTGAGATATGACCG
>VYEH01000299.1:21469-22512 GCA_009843005.1 Pseudomonadota bacterium
CCGCCGGACGGTTATGATAGCGAAACGCGCTGCACTTCGGTCCGCATGTCCCGGCGAAGTGCGTACTGATCCGGAATTCAGGAGAAAGCTCATGAGAGTCGCGCTCGGAATCGGTTGTCTGTCGTTGCTGGCCGCCGGCGCCGCCATGGCCCAGCAGGATCGGGACTGGGATGCCATCCCGTTGACCATCCATCACGTGTCGGGCGGCGTGTACTACCTGGAAGGCTCCGGCGGCAATATCGGGCTGTCGGTGGGCGATGACGGCATCGTCATGGTGGACGACCAGTTCGCCCCCCTGACGGACCGTATCCTGGCCGCCATTGCCGACCTGGACGATGGCGAGATTCGCTTCGTGATCAATACGCACGTTCACGGCGACCATGTCGGAGGCAACGAGAACCTGGGAAGGCTGGGCATCACCATCCTCGCCAACGACCGGGTGCGGGTGCGCATGGTGGAGGAAATGTACGCCGATCCGGCGTTGCCCGTATTGACTTACAGCGACACAACCACGGTCCACCTCAACGACGAGGAAGTGCACGTCTTCACGGTCCCGCCCGCGCACACCGACGGCGACAGCTTCATCCACTTCCGCGGCTCCGATGTCCTGCACCTCGGGGACGTTTTCCGGACCAACAACTTCCCCTACATCGACGTCAGCCGCGGCGGCACGCTCAGGGGCACGCTGGAGGCGCTGGGTATCGCCATCGGCATGGCCGGCCCGGATACGTTGATCATCCCGGGCCACGGCGGCCTCTCGACCCGCGAGGATGTGGCGGAATTCCGCGACATGACGCTGGTGGTCGCCGAACGGGTCGAGAAGTTGGTGCGTGACGGCGCCAGCTTCGAGGGCGTGCTCGCCGCGGGAACCACGGCGGAGTACGAGGAGCGCTGGGGCGACCCGGAGCGTTTCCTCACAGGGCTCTACACCGAGGTCGGCGGGGAACTCTAGGACGTGGGGGCACGCGTGGGCGGCTTGGCCGCTCAAGTTCGCCAGCCATCCCTGGCGGGCTTACATCGGGGCGCGTCGGTCCTGGCCATCC
>VYEH01000299.1:22522-24055 GCA_009843005.1 Pseudomonadota bacterium
GTGGGGGGCCGTCCCTCCCCCCCCTTGCCCCCCCGCGGCGCCCACTACGGGGCCATGCCGCCCGCGCGCGCCCCCACACGATCGATGGGAGTGGCGCCTGATACGTCCCCGGGTTTGCATCTATATCCCCGTCGATGCTTCCGGAGCTTCCCATCGACGCCTCCGGGAGGCGGGATGCGAAGTGGTTCTCGGCCAGGCCACCTGGCGCACGGGCATTGAACTCGACGCCCTGTTTGGACTGGCTCGCGGCGCCCATGCCCTGATGGGCGCCACCATCAAGCGGGCTCCCATCGACGGCGACTTTCTCGATCGGCTGCCGGAGTTGCGCATCGTCTCCAAGTACACCATCGGCGTCGAGGACGTGGATCTGGATGCCGCCACCGCACGGGGCGTTCTCGTCACGCACTGCCCGACCGAGGCCAACTGGGGCGGCGTCGCCGAGGGAACCGTCGGCTTCATGCTGACGCTGCTCAAGCGGGTGCGCGAGCGGGACCGTCACGTCAAGGCCGGCGAATGGCGCGATTCCAGCCTGATGGGCACGTATCTCGGCCGGCGTGAGGACGGCTATCCCGGCTTGACGATCGGTATCGTAGGCTTGGGCCGTTGCGGCTCCCGGGTTGCCGAGCTGCTTTCGACCTGGCGAGTGCGAATGCTGGCCTGCGATCCCTATGTCGAGGACGACAAATTCGAGCGCCTGGGGGTTGTCCGGGCGGACCTGCCAACCCTGCTCGGGGAGTCCGATGTCGTCACGCTGCATGTCACCCTGACCGAGGAGACCCGCGGTTTAATCGGCGCTCGGGAACTGGAGGCCATGAAACCCTCTGCCATCCTGATCAACACGTCCCGGGGCGCGGTGGTGGATCTGGACGCACTCTGCGACGCGCTCAATACGGATCGAATCGCCGCCGCCGCGCTGGACGTGCTGCCGGAGGAGCCGCCGGGCGAGCAGGCCCGCGTCCTGACGCTGGGCGACAAGGTGCTGCTGTGCCCGCACATGATCAGCGCCAACCATCCCGGTACCCTGCAGCCGGCCATCCCGTGGGCCACGGACGCAACCCTGGCCGCGCTCCGCGGCCAGGTACCCGAACGCGTCTGCAACGCCGATGCCGTGCCGCGATGGCTGGCGCGGTTCGGCAATCGGTCTCTCATATAGCGGGCGGCGAAATATCAGGTGGCGACATGAGTAACGGCGCATTGACGGGCGATTACACGACGAACGGCCGGAACGACCGGGCGCCGAAGCCGGAATACGGGAGCCGCGCCATCTGGTCCTGGGCGTTCTACGACTTCGCCAACTCGCCGTTCACGACACTGGTGATCACCTTCGTCTACGCGACCTATTTCACCCAGGTCATCGCGCCGGACCCCATTACCGGTACGGCGCTGTGGTCGCGGGCCATCACCGTCACGGCGCTGATCACGGCGATCTGCTCTCCCCTGCTGGGCGCGCTGGCGGACCGTGGCGGTTATCGCAAGGCCTTTGTACTGGCGTTTTCCCTGGTGTGCATACTTGCGACAGCCGCGCTTTACCAG
>VYEH01000299.1:24065-24281 GCA_009843005.1 Pseudomonadota bacterium
CCGGGCAGGTTGCCGCCGCCCTGGTACTCGTGGTCATCGCCAATCTGGGATACGAATTCGCCACCGTCTTCTACAACGCATTTCTTCCGGACATCTCGCCTCCAGGCCGCATCGGGCGAATTTCGGGCTATGGCTGGGCGCTGGGCTATGCTGGGGGCCTGCTGGCGCTGCTTCTGGCGCTGGTGGCGCTGGTTCAGCCGGAAATACCCTGGTTCG
>VYEH01000317.1 GCA_009843005.1 Pseudomonadota bacterium
ATCCGGCACCCTTTCCGGACGAGCAGCCGGGGAACCCCGCAGGCCGGATCGCCTTCGCCCGCGCCATCCAGGAAGCGCAGCGGGCAAACAATCCGGAGTTTCTTGCCTCCCACGAAAGGACCGCCGAGCAGGCGGAGGAGGACTCCGACCTACTGCTGTTCGCTATCGACTACCTGATGATGTTCATCGTTCACCCTAGCGATGCGCTGCTCGACTGGCTGCGCGAGCGTCCTCGCCTGCCCGCATACGAGATGCAACGCAAGTTGCTGCAATACCTGCAGTGGCAACAGGGCGGCAAGCAGGGACGGCGCTGGGTGCTCAAGAACCCCGGCCATATCGGTCAGTTGGATGCCCTGTCAACGGTTTACCCAAAGGCCACAATCCTGCACCTGCACCGCGATCTGCGCACCGTGCTGCCTTCGTACTGCCAGTTGATCCGGGCCATCTACCTTGACCTCTTCGACGAATACAACCCGCAGCGCATTGGTCGTCAGACCCTAGCCTACTGGGGGCCGGAATTTCGCCGCCACCGCGCGCAGCGTGAGAAACTGCAGGACCGTTTGAACATCGTCGATGCATCCTATCAGGCGGTTCTTGACAACGCCGTCGGGGTGGCCGCTGAGGTCTTGGCAAGGGCGGGCATCACGATGACCGGGGAAACGGAAACGGCGCTCAAGCAATGGCAAGCGGAAAACGCGCAGCACAAGCACGGCAAATCCTCCTATTCCATGGAGGAGTTCGGGCTCGACGACAACGCGATACTGGCGGCGTTCGGCACATTTGATGACGCGGATGACTGGACATGAGCAAGGCGACGGACGACAGGGCCCTTCCAAGCTCCGTCGCTGGGCTTATGGCCGATTGTGAGAGCGCATTCGCCGACGCCGTCACCAATCTATGCACCGGCCCGGCTGCTGACCATCCCCTGTACGCCTTGGAAGGCTTCCGACAGGCCGTGCGCCTCGCCAACGCCGGTCACCTGATGCACTTGGAGGCCGATCCCGCCAACCCTCTGCTGATCAAGATGCAGTCGCTGCAGCGCCAGATGATGTCGCCGTCGGCGGATGCCGTCTATCACCAAGCCCTCCTGCACGGCGCCTACAGCTACCGGCTGACCGGCAACCGGGGCTCGGCCCGCCTGTTCCAGATCGCCGTCTATCGAGGCAGCAGCGCGCACTATCCGGATTTCGAGCCTGCCTGCCTGCGGGACAATCTGCAGGGCACGGTCTTCTCCGCCGGGAAGGATCTCGACCTGGTGCTTGACGCTTCGCCCAGGCCTGAACTTGGCGAGCGCTGGCTTCCCCTGCCCGAAGGCGAATGCGAACTGCACATCCGGCAGTACTACTACGACTGGCAATCGGAAGAGCCCGCGAGGCTGGTCCTCGAACGAGAAGGAGGCGAGCGTCCGCCGCCTCCCCAAGATCCGGATGCAATTGCCGAGCGGGTGGCGCAAATGAACAGTTGGCTGCGGGTGCAGTCCGCATTGGGCCAACGCTATGTGCGATCCATGCTGGAGGCCGATCCGCAAGTCCTGAAGGGAATCGACATTCCCGGCGCGTTCGAGGGCACTTGCTACATCAACGGCCACTACCGCTGCGCACGGGAGGAGGCGGTGATCATGGAAGGCGAGGCACCGGATGCCGTCTATTGGGCCTTTCAGTTGAGCAACCTCGGCTGGGAAGGCCTGGACTACTACCAGCGTCAGACCTCCCTGAACGGGCACCAGGCGGTGATCGACGACGATGGCCAGTTCCGGGCGGTCATCAGCCACCGGGATCCGGGCGTGGCGAACTGGCTCGATGCCGGGGGCCGGGAGCTCGGCATCATCAACGGGCGCGCGTTCCAGGTGGCGGCGACGCCGGAATTCCGCCTCACCACAATACCCCTGGAACGGGTGGTGGATCACCTGCCGAAGTCCACCCTTCGGGTGAGCGGTTCGGAACGCACCCGATCCTTGCGCGACAGGTGGGCCTCGGTGCACCGGCGGCTTTGCAGCGATCAGTAAGGACCAAGGAAGATGCACGACAATCTTGCCCAAATGCGGGCCTTTCTGGACAGGTTTCAGTCGGGCGATTGGGAAGGCGCCTGCGCCGACTTCTGCCAGCCGGACTTCGAGATCCATGAACCGCCCGGCCTGCCCCAGAGCGGTGTCCATAGGGGGAAACGCGCTCCAATCGAAGTGAGCAACATCTACCGCGGCATCTGGGATGTCGAAATCGGCGAACAATCGCTCTGGGCGACTCGGGATGCCGATATGGTGTTCTCCCGCTACATCATGAAGTGGACGAGCAAGGCAACGGGCAAGGCCTTGACCCAACCAGTCGTGGAACTCAACCGGTTCCGCGATGGCAAGCTGGCCAGCATGGAAGTTTTCATGTCGGATCCGATCGGCCTCATGGCAACGCTGCAGCAGGACTGACGGGCGGCGATCCCGCCGGGCAGGACAACAGCAGTCGATTTTAATCAACATGCGTTGACTGTGAGAATTGGTGTTGATAGTGTTTCAAGAAGCTCGAACGGGCGTCCTTGGGAGGTTCTGGCCTGTGGGTCAACGGACTGCCGGAGCGAACCTGACTCAGATGACATCTATCATTCGCGCATAGGAGATCTGGACAATGCCGATGGATCCGGCCATCGAGGCGCTGGTAGGCGAGTACGAATTCGATCCCGCCGAACTGGCGGCGATCTACGCACGGGAGCGGGACAAGAGGCTGCGACCCGACAAGAACGATCAGTATCTGGAAGTCACCGGCGAGTATTCGAAGTTCCTGGACGATCCCTACGCCGAACTCGTCATCGAACGGGCGCCGCTCCAAGATGCGGTCGAGGTGCTGGTGATTGGCGGCGGCTTCGGTGGCGTGCTGGGGGCGGTGCATCTGCGCGAGCAGGGGTTCGAGGACATTCGCATCGTGGAAAAGGCCAGCGACTTCGGCGGCTGTTGGTACTGGAACCGCTATCCCGGCATTCGTTGCGACACGGAAGCCTACATCTACATGCCGCTGCTTGAAAAAATGGGCTATGTGCCGACGGAGAAGTACGCCAAGGGATCGGAGATCCACGATTACATCGTGCGCATCGCCCAGCGCTACCGGCTCTACGACGACGTCTGTTTCCAGACCCGGGTCACCGGCATGCGCTGGGACGACGCGCAGGGCGTCTGGCAGGTGACCACCGACCGGGGCGACCGCATGCGGGCCCGTTTCGTGCTGATGGCCAACGGACCGCTGGACCGGGCAAAGCTGCCGGGCATTCCCGGCATCGACCGGTTCAAGGGCCATATGTTCCACACCTCCCGCTGGGACTACGACTACACCGGCGGCGACTTCGAGGGCAATCTCACGGGCCTTGGTGACAAGCAAGTCGCCGTCCTCGGAACCGGCGCTTCCGCCGTGCAATGCGTACCCCTGATCGCCGAAACGGCGCAGCACCTTTACGTGATTCAGCGCACTCCCGCGGCCGTGGAGCCCCGCAACAACCGCCCGACGGATCCACAATGGCGGGCAGAGCTAACCCCTGGCTGGCAGACAGCGCGCAAGGAGAACTTCAACCGCTGGGTGACGGGAGACCCATCCGGCGAGGACATGGTGGGTGACGGCTGGACGGCGATCGGCCGCCTGCTCGATCCCACCGCCACTTGGGCCACCCCCCTCATCGGCCGGGCGCTGACCCCGGAAGAAGGGCAGTACATCAGCAACATCTTGGACGACAAGCAGATGAACGCCCTGCGACACTGGATCGACGATGTGGTGGACGATCCCGAAACGGCGGCAAAGCTCAAGCCGTGGCACCGGCGCTGGTGCAAGCGGCCCCTGTTTCACGACGACTACTATGCGACCTTCAATCGACCCAACGTCACACTGGTGGATACCGACGGCGCGGGCGTCGAGAAGATCACGGAAGCCGGCGTCGTTGCGGACGGCGTGGAATACGAAGTGGACTGCCTCATCTTCGCGAGCGGCTTCGAGGTGGGAACCGCCTACCGGCGCCGGGCGGGTTACGACCCGGTCGGGCGCGACGGCCGCAGGCTGAGCCAGCATTGGGCCAACGGCATGCGCACCTTCAAGGGACTGCACATCCGAGACTTTCCCAACTGCTTTTACATCGGCTTCGGCCAGAACGCCAATGCGACCAATTTCTGCTTCATTCTCGATGAGCAATCGCAGCACGTCGCCTACGTGCTGGCCGAGATGCGCCGCCGCGGCGTACGTCGGGTCGAGCCGACGCCTGAGGCGGTGGATGCCTACGTGGAGGAAGTCAGCCCGCTGGCCATCAGCCAATTGGAATTCTGGGTCGATTGCACACCGGGCTATTTCAACGGCGAAGGGGACCACGACGATCCCAACGGCTTCTTCGCCAACCTGCACCCCGCTGGCACGGTGGTGTTTTACGACCAACTGCGGGCTTGGCGGGCGGAGGGAAATCTGCGCGGCCTGGCACTCGACGGCCAGGAGGTGGACGGTGCGCTGGCGTCTGGTGCCGACTGACCGACCGACTCCTGCGCCCTGAACTGCAATAGGCTGTGGGCGTGTTGAACGTGGTGGATCTGTCAGGCAGGGTCGCAATAGTGACCGGCGGCGCCTCGGGCATAGGCCGCTCCACCGCCCGGCAATTGGCGTGCGTAGGCGCGGCGGTGGCCATTGCGGATATCAACGGCGAAGGTGCGGAGGAAGTTGTCCGCGGCATTCGGTCTGCAGGCGGCGATGCGCTGGCCATAACCACCGACGTCGCGCAGCCGCCGCAGGTCGAGAGCATGGTGGAGCG